>JAZSBZ010000045.1:0-8261 GCA_045602645.1 Candidatus Scatovivens sp.
CAAAAAAATGACTTTAGAAAATTATTCTAAAGTCAAATTTTTTATAATTCATTTTTTAATTTTTCTGCTAATTCTTTACTAATACCTTTAACTTTTTGAAGTTCTTCAATAGATGCTTCTTTTATTTTTTTAACAGACCCAAATGTCTTTAAAAGTTCTGTTCTTTTCTTCTCTCCAATACCTTCAATATAATCAAGTTTTGATTTTGTCATTTCTCTATCACGAACTTTTCTATGATATTCTATTGCAGTTTTATGAACTTCATCTTGAAGATTAGTAATAAAATTAAATAAATTTTCAGAAATCTTAAATTCATTTTTATCTTCATCAACTAATGCTCTAGTTGAGTGTTTATCATTTTTTACCATTCCATAAACAGGAATATATACTCCAGTTTCATCTAAAGCTTCTTTTATTGCTCTAATTTGTGTTATTCCACCATCAGCAAGTATTAAATCTGGAAGTGTTCCAAACCCACCACGTGGATCATCTAAAGAATGTTTAATTCTTCTTGCAACAACTTCTTTCATACATCTAGGATCATCTTGACCATAAACTGTTTTAATTTGGAATCTTCTAGATAAATTTTTCTTGATAACACCATTTTGAGCAACACACATTCCAGCAACAATAAAATTACCAGAAATATTTGAAATATCAAAACTTTCAATTTTAAATGGAACTTCATCTAAATCTAATATATCTCTTAACTCAATTAAGATATCTGTCTTATCTTTTACTTTATTTTCTAAAGTAATTCTACTGTTAAGCTCTGCCATTTCAACAAATCTTAACTTTTCACCTCTTTGTGGACTCTTAAGTTCTACTTTTCTATTTCCTTTTTCTGAAAGCCATTTTTCTAAAACGTCTTTTTCTTCTAAATCATATCTAAGCATTATCTTACTTGGATAATCTTTTCTATCTAAATAATATTGTTTTATAAATCCGGATACAATTTCATCCTCTTCCATATCTTTTAGTTCATCAAAAAAGTAGTGTTCTCTACCTATCATTTTTGAATTTCTTACAAAGAATATTTCAATACAAACTGTAACTTCATTTTTAAATACACCAATAACATCGATATTATTTTCAGAAATATTAGATACTTTTTGTTTTTCAGATATTCTTTCAATAGCTAAAATTCTGTCTCTTATAGAAGCTGCTTTTTCAAATTCAAGCTTCTCTGAATATTCATTCATCTCTTCTGTAAGTTTCTTAATTATTGAATCAATCTTGCCATCAAGAAGCATTATAATTTGATCTATTTGCTTTCTATATTCTTCTGTAGATACATAATTCATACATGGAGCTAAACATTTTTTAATATGATAATTTAAACAAGCTCTGTCTTGATTTCTATAGTTCTTACATTGTCTTATTTGAAACTTTTCCTTAATAAAGCTTACCATTTCTTTAGCAGCACCAACATTTGGATAAGGACCAAAATATTTAGCACCATCGTTTTGTATTCTTCTTGTCATTATTACAGTTGGATAATCTGACTTAACATCAATTTTTATATATGGATAAGTCTTATCATCTTTTAATAACACATTAAATTTAGGTCTATGTTTCTTTATTAAATTACATTCTAGAATTAAAGCTTCATCTTCAGAACCAACAACAATATATTCAAAATGGTCAATTAAAGAAACCATTTTTTCAATTCTTGGAGTTTTATTATTCTTTCTAAAATATTGTCTTACTCTATTTTTAAGAACAACAGCTTTTCCAACATATATTACTCTGTCGTGTTTATCTTTCATTATATAAACACCTGGTTTATCTGGAAGCTTCTTTAATTCTTCCTCAATATCAAACATCCTAAGTCCTACCTTCTTTTTTGTTTTTATATTTTACATTCTAATTTATTTTTTAAAAAACTTAATAACAGGAAATATTGCTAAATATCCTAAAACTTCATAAACTAAATATATAGGAAAATCTCTTATATATATTTGGCTATAAAATTCATTTGAAACTGGCGTACTATATGGAAGTGTAGAAAAATTAACAATAATCATAACAAGATGTAATCCTGTATATAAAATAACTAGTGGTTTAAAGTTAATATTTGATGCTCGTGCACCAATAAATAATAACACATCAAAAAGTGCAATCCATAATAAGTGCATTTCTATTATATACATTTTTGAAAAGTAATCCATAATATCACTAACATTCATTACCATCCATACCACAAATGCTATAGAAATCAAATAATAAATTATTTCAAATACTGTAATACTACCACTATCTTTTTTAGTTTTATATACAACATCATTATCTTTTGTTTTTTACACTTGGTTTTCCCTGCTCTTATACCACTAACAATCATAACGATCATTCCAATAATCATTAGAAATATAGATAAAATACACACTCCATATCCTTCTGAGTTATCTATAAAATACATCATTAACCAAAGAGCACCATATACAGCACCTATAATTAATATTGCACAAAAAATCTTAAAAATTATTTCAAGAACTTTCTTCATAAAATCCCCCTACATAATTAGTTTTCTATATATCCAACATATGGAAGATTTCTTCCTTTTTCGTCAACGTCAAATCCATATCCTACAACAAATTTATTTGGTATTTCATAACCAACATAGTCTATAGGAACATCAACTTTTCTTCTTTCTTTTTTATCCATTAATACTGCTATTTTTAAACTATTTGGATTTCTTGCAAGTAATGTTTCTCTTAAAGCTTTTAATGTATATCCTGTATCAACAATGTCTTCAATTATTAATACATCTTTACCAGCAATATCTGCATCTAAATCTTTTTTTATTGAAATAGATCCAGTTGATTCTGTTCCAACATAACTTGATACTTGCATACATTCAAATATAATTGGTGTTTGCATTTTCTTTACTAAATCAATTGTAAAAAACGCAGCTCCTTTAAGTACACAAATAGCAACTACTTCTTTGCCATCATAATCTCTATCAATTTGAATTGCAAGTTCATTAATTCTTTCTTGTAATTCATTTTCTGTATACATTATTTTTACGTCATTAAAATCCATATTTATCTCCTATTCTTTTTCTCCCAATAGCTTTTCTCTTCCAACTTCTCTTTCTTCTTTTTGCTTTGGTTTTATTTTAGTGCTATTAATTCTATCTCTTTCTTCTTTTGGTAAAGCACCAAATTCAGTTTTTTGCAATTGAATTTCTTCTTCAGGTTCTCTACCTTCTGGAAGCATATCTTTTCTAATTTTAAATGGTAATATAATACTAATAGCATTAACTATTGAACTTCCTTTTTTTACATAGTGTGGAAGTCTCCTTGCCATATAATCACTTATTGTATCATTTTCCCAAGTTGTTGGTTGAAAATCATGATGATAATATTCATTAAGTGTACTTGTATGTTCTCTAAAGAATTTAGCGTCTTGAAGTGTTATTCCAAGTCTACCTATATATGGCGCATAATTTTTTAATTTTCCATGTCTTGATTCATTTATTAATGTAACAGCATCTGAAAGTGATAATTTATAATAATTTTTGATTACTGTATCTATATCATTAATTCTATCTGTTGCTTCACTTCTTGTATCATCAACAGCTCTTGATACATCATTTAATATATCTGGCCTATTATATTTACCTGAAAATCTATAAAGAGCATCTTCCATAACAAATGTTAATCTATTATGATTAAACTTTACTTCATTTTCAAATCTTTCAGCTTCTCTTATTCCACCTAATGGTGTATTTTCTATTCTACCTGCAAATTTTGATTCACACCAATTATAAATATTAGCCATTGAAGATTTTATTGTTCTTATCTTTGCTTCAAATTCTTCTGGCGATTCTTTTCTTGATAAAATTTTAATCGGATAAAGCGCTGCATGAAGTTGTTCAAAATTTGCTTCAATAGTATCTAAAAATTTTGCTGTTTCTTTTCTTGGTTCATTTCCTCTAGATGCTAAGAAATTAATTAATCTATTTCTACCCATAATAGCATTTTTCAAAAATTCTTTTTCTGTTACACCATATGTTGCAGCTAAAGCATCTGTCATAAATGTTATATCTGAATATCCATATGCATTTTGATTAAAATAAGGAGCAGCTTCTCCTCTTCTTGGATATACACATCTATCTGCAGCTTTTTCTACAATTACTTCTAAAAGTGAATGATTGTATCTTCCTGTATAACTATTAATATTTGATAATCTATCATTTCCTTTTTCATCACGGCTAAGTGCATGATATACTTCATGAGTTAATATCTCATAAAATTTAGGGTCATATCTTCTTTGTGTAAGTTGATCTAGCATTCTTGCATTTAGTGTAATTGTTTTAGTCGCTGAATTATAAACTCCACCCATTGTATTAAACTTCTTAGGTAAAGTCTTAATTTCTATACATTTTAAATTATCCATCAAAGATTGCATATCTTGAGATATATCCTCTGGTGAAAGTTCAAATTCAAAAGCTCTTCTCATCAAAATATCAACTAAAAGTGGTTTGTATACATTTTTTACTTCCATTTTTCCAACCCACTTATTTAAAAACAATCTTAGTTCTGTATCTTCATAAAATTTATTTGGCATTTGTATTCCTCTTTATACTTTAGTTATTTCTTTTAAATGGCTCTACTTTAATTGTATTTTGGGGTGCTCTTTCTCCCTCATCAATTACATCCATAAGTGGTTGTTTTAATTCCTCTAATATCTTACTAATCAAATTTTTATGCTTTTCATTTTCTTTATCTAGACATACAGGTTTTCCATTTTCAGAGTAGTAAAAATTACCATCATCAAATAAATAGTATACTACTTTTTTGTATTCAATATCTGTAACCAATTTTAATCTTTTTCCTTTGTAATCTAGAAAAAAGCCATTAAATCCTTCCATAAAAAGCTCCTTTTTTCATCTATTCGAGTATATAATTATACACAAATATTATATAATAATTAATTTTGAGTGTAAACACCTTATCTACTAAAAATCATTTGACATTTGTGTAATTTTCACATATTATAATAGCAACAATAGAAAAATATTTGCAGTTGTGAGCCAGTTTTAATGAAAGGAGTTATTTTAAAACAGACAGTTAGCGCCAGGACTATAATTAGTCGACGAGGTTTTAGAGTTATCGAAAGATTCGGCGGATGCTCTAATGGTTTAATTACAACCATAAGATTAAGTTAAAAAATGGTAGTGATATCATAACAGAGGCTTAATTAGTAATTTATATTTACTTGCTTACACCTGTTGCGAGCCAGATTTTAGTCACCAAGGGATTACTATACCCTTTTTATGCTAAAAAATTCAAATCTGTATCGATTAAGAAAGGTGGTTTTTTTATGTGTGGAATAGTTGGTTATATAGGAAAAAAAGAAGCAAAACCGATATTATTAAATGGTTTATCTAGACTTGAATATAGAGGTTATGATTCAGCAGGAATCGCAACTATCGAGTCTGGAAATATAAAAACAATAAAAAGTTTAGGTAGAATTTCTGATTTAGAAAAAGCAACAGGAATTGAATCTTTAAAAGGTTCTTTAGGAATTGGTCATACTAGATGGGCAACTCACGGAAAACCTTCTACAGAGAATTCTCATCCTCATATGGATAATTCTGGATCTTTTGCAGTCGTACATAATGGTATTATAGAAAATTATGCTGACCTAAAAGATTTTCTTATAGATAATGGATATCACTTCATATCTCAAACAGATACTGAAGTAATACCAAATTTAATTCATTTTAATTATTCATCATCAACTGAAAAAGGAAATAAAAAATTTATAAAAGCTGTTGTTGATGCATGTAATATGCTAAAGGGAAGTTATGCTCTTGAAATACTTTCAAACGATTATCCTGATAATATGATAGTTGTTAGAAAAGATAGCCCACTTGTTATCGGTAAAGGTCATGATGAAAAATATATTTCTTCAGATATTCCAGCAATATTATCATTTACAAAAGATTTCTATCTTTTAAATGATAACGAGTTTGCATTTATCTCAAGAGACAATATAGAATTTTTTGACGCTGGTCTAAGACCAATTCAAAAACAAACACAAAACATTACATGGAATGCCGGTGCTGCTGAAAAAGAAGGTTTTGAAGACTTCATGCTTAAAGAAATCCATGAACAGTCAAAATCAATTCGTGAAACAATCGGATCTAGAATCCAAGAAAATTCAGTAAGTTCTATTTCTGATTTAGACATTGATAAAGAATATTTAAAAACAATTAATAAAATATTTATTATCGCTTGTGGAACAGCAATGCATGCTGGATATGTTGGAAAAACACTTATAGAATCACTTTGTGAAATTCCAGTTGAAGTTGAAGCTGCATCTGAATTTAGATATAGAAATCCAATAATAAATGAAAAAACACTTTGTTTATTTATTAGTCAATCTGGAGAAACAGCTGATACTATAGCTGCATTAAAACTAGCAAAATCACATGGAGCAAGAACAGTTGCAGTATCTAATGTAATCGGTTCTTCAATAACACGTGAAGCAGATTACACGTTATATACTCATGCTGGTCCTGAAATTGCTGTTGCATCTACAAAAGCTTACACAGCTCAAATTGTTCTACTTGCAATTATAGCAATTCATTTTGCAGAAATTTTAGAATTAAATGCAGAAAAAGTAAATGAATTAAAACATGATATACTTCTTCTACCTTCACAAATTGAAGAAGTATTAAAAAATACAGATGATATTAAACGTTTTGCTCAAAGAGTTTATAAAGAAACAGATATGTTCTTTATAGGTCGTGGTGTTGATTATGCTGTTGCTTTAGAAGGATCTTTAAAATTAAAAGAAATTTCATACATCCACTCTGAAGCATATCCATCTGGAGAATTAAAACACGGACCTATCGCATTAATCGAAAATGATGTAACTGTAATTTCTGTTTTAACCAATAGAATGCTTGTTGAAAAATCAATCAGTAATATCCAAGAGGTTGTTACAAGAGGTGCAAAAACATTTATAGTAACAAATCAAGAATTAAATCATGATTTTGATACTGTAATTAACATTCCAAAAACTAATGTGCTTATCTCACCTATTTTATCAGTTATACCTCTTCAACTTTTAGCATACTATATATCAAAAGAAAAAGGATTAGATGTTGATAAACCAAGAAACTTAGCTAAATCAGTTACAGTTGAATAATTTATATAGATATTTTAACCAAAGTTAAAGGCGAGATTTTTAATCTCGCCTACTTTTATTCTTCAATTAATGTAAATCCATTTAAATCTGGCATTGCTACTTCTTCATCTCCTATGTCCACAACTTGCCATATATATGAAATAGCATTATAATCTAAAACACCAAATTCGCCATCAGTTTTAATTACAGTCACTTCTGGATAATCATCATCTTCAATTATCTGATAACTTATTTGATTATCAAAATTCAATCCACTTCTTAAATTTATTACTAAATCGCCAGTATGTTTCTTACTTACTTCAAATTTATTATTAAAATCTAGTGCAATTTTAATTATATTTTTTATATTTGAAATATCTCCGAACTCCATAACTACTTGGCCATCTATATTTAAACCTGTATAATTATAATAAAATTCAGATGTCAAATCGTTTTTTAATTTTTTATATGTTTTATTTTTACAATCAATCTCATAATAATTATCTTTGTCAAAATATTCTATCTTGACAACTTCTGGAGTTTTATTTTCCACAAAACTATCTATTGGGGTTACATAATGTTTCATAATCATTTTATCACCGTTCCTATACGTTTCAATAAAATTCCATTTATCCGTTAATCCATTTGTAAGCCCTACTTCTTGATAATGATAATAAAAACTTAAATCTCTACTTTTAGAATTTACTAATCCATTAGCTAATTTAAAAACTAATACCATTCTATATATAATCACACCTATAAATAATATTATTGTTATTATCATAGCTATAATTAATATTCTTTTTATTAAGAGTTTCTTATTAATCTTTTTATTATCTTCTATTACTTCTTCATCTTTTTTTCCTACAAGATCATCTATACTAATCCCGAATATTTTAGAAAGCTCTATTAAGTTATTTGTATCTGGAACAGTCACTGCTGTTTCCCATTTAGATATAGTTTGTCTTGCTACATTTAATTTTTCTGCAAGTTCTTCTTGAGAAAATCCTTTTTCTTTTCTTAATTCATATAATTTTTCAGAAAAATAACTCATACTTATCATCCCCTTTTATTACTCTTTAGATATATCTATATTTAAATTATAACTTTTTACTAAT
>JAZSBZ010000046.1:0-28988 GCA_045602645.1 Candidatus Scatovivens sp.
TTGCTAAATCTAAAGCTTTAGATTATATCAAAAAAGAAAAACGAACAGAGAGTATAGAAAAATTAGATTTTGATTTTGAAGATGCAAAATTACTTGAAGATATTATATTAACAAAAGAAAGACAAACTAAAATTCAAAATGTGATGAAAAAGATGAGTGTTGAATATCAATTAGTAATTTATTTAACACAAATAGAAGGATTGTCTTATAGAGAAACAGCTTTGATTTTAGATAAAACAGAAAATAATATAAAAGCTCTTGCTTTTAATGCAAGAAAGAAACTAAAAAAACTATTGATAAAAGAAAAGGTTGTTGAAGTGAAAAATAATAAAATTATTTTAATAGGACTTGTGTTTTTATTATTGGCAATACCTATTGCAACGATTGCTATTATTGGGGCAAGAATGTTAAATGATGAGGGGAGAGTAATTATTGAAAACAGTGAGGATGTTTTGTGGTCTGGTGCTTTTCAAATCGCATGGAACGAACTTGCTGAATCTTATGGAGGGATAATTGAGTTTGAAGAGAGCCATCCATTTGTAGATAAACTAAATGAAAAAGCATTTACAAAAGAAATGTTATCGGAAGATTGTTTTTATGTAGCGAGTGGTAATACAAATATTGAATTTAAAAATAAAATAAAAAGAGATATAAAATATAAATTTAAAAGAAATGATAAAAGTGCTATAGATAAAATTGATTTTTCAGATAATAAAGGAATAACGATATATTCTACTTTTAATAAAGACTTTAAATTTATAAATAAATTTGATGTTTTTGAGGAATATGAATTTGGTGATAGTACAGAAAAAGTAAAATATTTTGGAAT
The DNA here is from genome assembly GCA_045602645.1 of Candidatus Scatovivens sp. Classification (GTDB taxonomy): domain Bacteria; phylum Bacillota; class Clostridia; order TANB77; family CAG-508; genus Scatovivens. Next base: position 830 of record JAZSBZ010000046.1, read on the forward strand.
AAAAAATGTAAGTGATGAAAAATTAAATGAAAATATTGAAGTTATTTATTTTGATTATACAAAAAGTAATTATGCTGTAAAATTGAAGACAAATACAGAAGATGAAGTTATTCTCTATAAGGGAGATACAACCAAATCTTTTGATGAATTATATAGTGAAGTAGTGACTTTGGGACAAAGTTTTGAAGGAGAAAAAACATTTGGAGATCATGATCAATTTATAGTACCTTATATAAAATTAAACGCTGTAATTAATTATAGTGAATTATGTGATAAAGTAATATCAGGAACAGACGGAACATTTATTAATAACGCATTTGAAAATATTAATTTAGATTTTAATGAAACAGGTGTAAATTTGGATAGCGAAACTGTAGTTCAAGCTACGATGATGTCATCATATATGGATACAAGATATTTTATGTATGATAGTGAATTTATACTTTTCTTAAAAGAAAAAAATGCTGATAAACCTTATTTTGCATTAAAAATAGATGATATAGATTTTTTGGTTAGAAATCTATAATTTAGCTGCTGAAGTGCAATATTTTGCAACACATGGAAATTATGCCTCCGTGACAGTTAAAACTAATGCTGACACTGACGGAAAAGATGCGTAGGGTATTGATTGTTTTAAATATGAAATTTGATTAAGATAAGAGAATAAAATACTAAAAATTAGAAAAAATAAAATGGTGGGTAAATGTAGTTACATACAACATTTACTCACTTTTTTGTGAATTTTTTAAATGAAATTCAAGGTGATTTTTATATTCAAAATGGTTTTTAAAAATTTGTTTTTGTAATTAGGAAAAAATTAAAAAGGCTTAGAATAAGCCTTTTTAAAGTAGTTTATAAAAAAAGATCCAGTATTTCTACTGGATCTTGGTGCAAAGCACCAGGATTGAACGAAGACGTTCAAGTTAGAAGGTTATACTCGTAAATTAGAAGTAGCTCTCGTAGGTGCTGGTGTTGACAACTTTGAAATTACCATTGCTCATAGGTACAACATTGACATCAACGGAAATGATTCCGCGAGTAATGGCCATTTGTGCACGGACTTCAATTGCAACTTCTTCAGCACGTTCTTTGGAGTATCCTTCCAAGCCAGCGACACCGCCATTGCGAGTTTCGGTTCCCCACCCAGAGTAAGTTTCGTCGAACTTCTTGAGCTTTGGCTGAATAGACATGTTGGAATACCTCCTAATATAATTGATAATAATATTATATCATATTTTAGCTTAAAAATCAAAAAAGAGCTTATGTATAAGCTCTTTTGAGGTGTTTTATACTTCTTTTTCACCTAAATCTTCAGAAAATCTAAAAAGATATCCGTCAGGTGATAGTACAAGGAATTCTTTATTTCCAAGTAATTTTCCATTTTGTCTATACCAATTTTCTTCTATTTCAAACTTTATTTCATATCCTGAATTAATTAGATTATCATATATTTCTTGAACGTTATCTACTTCAAGTTGAAAGTTTATTCCATTACCATAAGGATAAGATAAATCGGCTATTTTCCATTTTTCATTTGTTGTTTCTTCTTGAATCATAAATTGTATTTCTCCAATAGATAAGAAAGCAAATTTGTTTTCAGGTCTTGAATAATTAATGCTAAATCCAGCTGCCTTAAAGAAATTTAATGAATTATCAATATTGCTTACAGATAGTTCAGGAATTAGTTTTGAGAATTCTAAATAATCTTCATCTCTAATTATTGTGCTTTCAAAAAATCTTTCTTGAAATTCTGTTAGAGTTTTAATTTCATCATTTGTATAATTTTTATCTTTAGGCATAACTATTAGTTTATCATCATTTGATTCTGTTCTATGAATTATAGCTTTACATATTCCAGTGAATGATTCTACAGGTTCGTATATACCTAAAATATATGCATCAAGTTCTTCACCATCACCACTTATAGTATTTTCTATATAACCATAATTGATAGGGTAGATGTGATTTGGATATTTTTCCGAGTGACTTGAGCCAATTTTTCTATCTACTTTTACAGTTATTTCTTTTCCAAGAAATATTTTTGAATCAGTCATAATTTCCTCCTTAATTAATGGATGGTATGATTTTATCATAAAAAAATTATAAAGTTAATATGTTAGATACAATTGTCAAAAAGAATTGAAAGTTATAAGAAAATTTGCTATAATAACAGAGTTATTTTTAATTTTAGAAGTATTAAAGGAGGTATCGCACATGGCAAATGACAAGAGCGGTCGGAAGAGAAGTCCACTTGTGAAAATTCTCGCAGTTGTCGTAATCCTGATAGGTTCATTCTTCGGGATATGGGAACTTGGAGATTTTATTCCTTCGGACACAACTACTCCAACGACACAACAGACAGAAGACGTAACACAACCGACAAAACCGCCCGCAGTGGCTGTTGAAGGAGCAATTACCGTAACAATGATTGATGTTGGCCAAGCTGATAGCTTTTTGCTAGTTCAAGATGGCATGACAGCACTTATTGATTGTGGTACGCGTTACGATGGAGATGAGATTCTCGCATATCTCAATTCGTTGAATATAACCAAGCTAGACTATGTAATAGGAACCCATCCACATGATGATCATATGGGAGGTATGCTTGAAGTAATTCAGGGAATTGAGGTAGGTAAGCTAATCGTCCCCAAAGTAGAGAAGAACAAGGTAACATCGAACTGGTACAAAGCACTTGAGGCTGAATACAAGAATCAAAACGTCATTTATCCTACTGTAGGAGACGTATATAATCTTGGTGATGCCACTATGACTGTAATTGGACCACTGGAACAGTATCCTAGCAACGTTAATAATTATTCGATTATTATTATGGTATCATTTGGAGAGATGGATATTCTCTTCACAGGAGACGCGGAGACTGGAGTCGAAAAAATGCTTTTAGACTCTGGTGTAAACCTTGATGCAGAAATTCTTAAAATTGGCCATCATGGCAGTGACACATCTAGCAGTGATGCATTTTTGGATGCTGTCAGCCCCGAGTATGGCCTGCTCTCGGCAGGAGTCGGTAACAAACATGATCATCCTATTGGAGAAATTATGGAACGGTATGAAGAACGTGATATTGAGATCTACAGAACAGACCAGTCTGGAACTGTAACTCTAACTATAACGTCGGACAGTGTTGAGTTTAGTTGTGAGCCAGGAGATTACCGAGATGGTATCGAAATGGCAAAAGAGGAGGAATAGAATATGCTTAGTTATCTTAGCGTAGGAAGTGTTAGTGCAAATTACGTTAGGGCAGAAGTCGAACTTATTGATTTTATCGATAGTAAGCCCGAAGATTTTGCTACTAAACCTTGCGAAATGGTAGATGTCAGACGCGATCTTTTCGAAGAAGCTGGCTATTTTCCGCAGGAAGGAGAAATCTATATCTGCGAACAGGAAAATGGTGAAGTAAAAGGAATCGTATGGGAAGACCCTGAGGAAAGAGAAAGGCGTGCTGCACTCTAAATTTACAACTGAATAATGAAGAGAAAAACCGGTAAGCAATTACCGGTTTTTTTCTTTAATTTATATTAAATTTTTATTCTTTCGCTACATCATCTTGTCCTCTATTGAAAAGAGGAAGTGTTTGTTCAAGACTGACTAAAACGTCTTTATATAAACCTTGTTCTTTAAGATATGCTGCATTATCTTTAACTAAATTAAGTAGTCCAGCAATTCTTGTTGTTGAAATATCATGTGTAGAATACATGATGTCATGTAGATGTGCAGATGCACATTTTTGAGGATCAGGATTTAAACTATCGTAAAGTAAAGTTTTTTCTGATAAATCAAATAAATTTGAATTTCTACGATATACTTTTATAGAATCAAAGAATCCTGATTGTTTATTTAAGTGTAAATCATTTTCAAAAAATTGTACATTAGATATAAACTCTTTTGTAGTATCGTTATGATATGTAAGGTCTGTATATCTAAGTGGATCGCCAGATGAATCTCTAGTATTTACCATATTAAGATATCTTTCAAAAATAGAAAAGGCACTTTCATTAATTGGTACTGCAAGTGTTGCTAAAGATATAGAATAATGTGTTTTTGCATCATTTTTATATCTAGTTACAATTTCTTTTACCCAATCTAAATCTTTCATTGTACCTGTTACAATAACGTTTGTACCAGGAAATTCGTTAAGAATTATTTCTTGAATCATATAGTATATAGCGTATGATGTTTGGTTAGTTTTATATGCAAAATCCTTATCAGAAATTGATTCGGATTGTCCAACTATTTCATCATGATAGTGTCTAAACATATCCATATTTAAAACAATATAGTTTTTTTCTGGATTATCTTGTATGATTTTTCTTACAAGAGTATCTTTTCCAGCACCAGTAGGCGCACCTAAATAAATCATTTCTGCTTCGGGATGTTCATCTTGAGATTTTTTAAGATTATAGTTAGAAATGATTTGAGCAAATAAAGGAGCGTGTTTTGGTTCGATACTATGTATGTCTGGATTGGTGCTTCTTTCATGTTCAATTAATAATGCAATTCTTTCAGTTAATGCATTTAATTCTTCTTTATTCATTAATTAGTTCTCCATATTTTTTAATTAGAGTAGTTAACTCGGATTCATTACCTTTATACAATAGTTCTCTATCGTGTAAAAGTGTGTTAAGTTCTAAACGAAGAATTTCGTTTTCAGCATCTTTTGAAAGTTCAATATTAAGTTTTGAAATTTTTTTGTTAATCTTATCTATTATAAGACTAAACTTTGTGTTTATTTCCATAAAAACCTCTCTAAAAGTAGTTTTTAAATATAATATAATTATACCATAATTAGGTATTTTGAGCAAATTATTCCATTTTGTTTTTTAAAAAATTATTTATAATATTTAAGTCATCAATTGTAGTCAATTTTATGTTAGTATAATCACCAGGAATTATTTTTACTGTTTCACCATATTTTTCTAAAACCATACAGTCATCAGTTATTGAAGTGTCTGCCTTAAATTTGTTGTGAGCGTTTAAAAGTGTTATTCTATCAAAACATTGTGGAGTTTGAATTATCCATGTGTTTTCTCTTTGAGTAGTACTTTTTATAATTCCAGATGAATCAGCAATTTTAATAGTATCTTTAGATTTTACTCCAATAGTAACGCCTTTATAATTTTTCATTTCTTGTATTGAAATATCAATATAAGATTGTTTTATCATTGGACGAGCTCCATCATGAATAATTACAATATCACTATCAGTTTCATTTAAAGATTTATATACAGATTCTTGTCTCGTATTTCCACCAATAACGGTTTTTATTGGTTTTAATGAACGAGTTTTATATATAATTTCGTTAATTGAATCAAGCTCTGATTCTCTGCATGTGATTAGAATATCTGTTATATTTTTGTTTTTATTAAATTCATTTAAACTATATTCTAGTATAGTTTTGTTATTTATTAATTCTAAGTTTTTATTTTTATTTTGGCCATATCTAGTGCTATTACCAGCAACTAAAATTATAGCTGTTGTTTTTTTATTATTCATAATGTCTCCTAATGTAGAATGTTCATTGATTCTGCTTTGTATAGTTCATAGTTATATCTGCTTTTTATGAAATTATAAGCTTTTTCTAAATCATAATCATTTGCGAAAATAGAATAGATGCAAGAACCAGAACCGCATAAGTGTGTTGCGATTGCATTTTTAGAAAGTAGTGCACGTCTTAAAGCTATAAGTTCGTTTTTGTGGTCTACAACTTCCTCAAATACGTTGTAGAATTTTCCACAAAGTCCATTGATTGAATCAATTTTATATAATAAATTTATTATTGCTTTATTATTGTTCGGTTGTTCTATTGTATGTAAAATCCCATCAAGTCTTTCATACATTTCTTTAGTACTACATGGAAAGTTTTGTTTAATAATTAATATAGGATAGTTCATTTTTGCATATAATGGTCTAACTAATTCTCCAGTTCCAGTTACAAAAGATAGGGAATACATACATGCAACAACATCAGAACCAAGTAATGCTCCAATTTCTTCCATTGTAGATACAGGTAGTTTTAGATTAAGTAGTTCATTAACACCAATTATAAATGCTGCACAATCTGCACTACCACCTCCAAGGCCTGCTTGCATAGGGATATTCTTCTTAAGACGTACTTTGATTCCACATGGAAGACCTACGATATTGTTCATTGCATGATATGCTTTATATAATATGTTTGATTCATTTTCTATACTTTTATCTGTACATTCAAGAATAAATTCTTTTTCTGGAAGGGGGTATATATGCAAAATATCATGTAATGATATTCTTTGAATAATAGATTCAACATAATGATATGTGTTTGGACTGATTTCTCCGACATTTAAAGTTAAGTTTATTTTTGCATATGCATTTATTTTTAGTGATTCCATAAAATTCTCCTATTCAACTGTGATAATAGAAAATGTACTAATTCCATTTCCTTTGCCAAATTCAGTAAGTTCTTCACCAGTGGTTGCTGTGATGCCAACTTGATTTTCATTTATATTTAAAATTCTTGCAATATTTTTTCTCATAGCATTAATTTTTGGTGTGATTTTTGGAGTTTTACATTCAATTGAAATTGACAAATGTATTATTTCATTTTCTAGATATTTTAATGCTTCTTTTAAATATTCTTCACTATTTATTATTCCAGACTTACACATATTATCTGCAATTTTCCCTAAAATATTTACAGTTGTAATTCCAGACACTGCATTTGTAATAGAGTGAAGTACAACATCAGCATCACTATTACCAGCAAGTGGTGGATAATTTTCAAATTCAACGCCACCTAATATAAGCTTCTTTTGTTTGTTTTCAAAATCAAATCTATGACTATCTTGTCCAATTGCAACTTTCATAAATTACTCCTTTAATTATTCTAAAAAAAGTATATCATAGCTGAAATAAAATAAAAATATTTATTAATAATTATTGTTTAAAAAATAGTAACTTAATGTTATAATGTTAGGGTATATAAAAATTAGTAGGAGAAATTATGAAATTAGTAATTATTTCTGACATACATGGTTCGTCATATTATGCAAAAAGAATAGAAGAAATAGTGGAAAAAGAATTACCCGATAGAATCGTATTATTAGGTGATTTATATTATCATGGACCAAGAAATAATTTATCACAAGAATATGCTCCTATGGAAGTTGCCAATGTATTAAATAACTTAAAAGATAAACTTATGGTTGTAAGAGGAAATTGTGATGCAGAAGTTGATGAAATGATTTCTGAATTTAAATTTGAAGACCATATCCTAGAAGAGATAAATGGACGAAAAGTATATTTTACACATGGACATAAATATAATATTGAAAATATACCATATGATGATTTTGAAATATTAATTTATGGACATATTCATCAAGGGTTTATAGAGAAGAAAGAAGAATTTCTTTTTGCAAATCCAGGATCAATTTCTCTTCCTAAAGGAATGTCAACACATAGTTATTTAGTTATGGATGAAGAAAAATTAATTTTAAAAGATGTTGATGGAAACATATTAGACGAGTATAAATTAGATTAAGGTGAGATATATGGATTACGTGTTTACGTTTTTAGAAGGAATCGCAAGTTTTATATCGCCGTGTTTGCTTCCAATGCTTCCAATATATATTTCGTATTTTGCAGGTGAAGAAAATAAATCAGTTAAAAAAGCCGTAATTAATTCAATTGGATTTGTTTTAGGCTTTACAACTTTATTCTTAATACTTTCAATATTTGCAAGTACATTTGGAAGTTTTATTTCAAGTAATTTGAAAAGTATTAAGATAATTTTTGGAATTATAATAATAATTTTTGGATTAAATTATATGCAAGTTTTAAAACTAGGATTTTTAAATAAAACAAAAAGAATTAAAATAAATATGGATAATTTTAATTTTTTCAAAGCATTGCTTTTTGGTGTTTTATTTTCAATCAGTTGGACTCCTTGCATAGGAGCTTTTTTAAGTTCGGCATTATTGCTTGTCGCTTCAAAACAAGATTTAGTTAAAGGTATAATATTAATGCTTCTATATTCAATAGGGCTTGGAATTCCATTTATAATTTCAGCAATTTTTATTGAAAAGTTTAAAAAGATGTTTGATTTTATAAAGAGAAATTTCGGAAAAGTAAAGATAATCTCTGGATTAATTTTAATCGGAATGGGATTATATATAATCTTTGTATAAGGAGCTTATATTATGAAAGAAAAAATACAAATAATTATACTATTTATTGCTTTAATATTAGCTGTTTTTGGAATAAATAAATTAATGGAAAGTGAAACAGAAAAAATATTAAATACAAATGCTTTTGCAAATAATGCAGTAGAAAATGAAATTGATGAAAGTGAAATAATTCCAGAATCAAAAATTATTAGTGTTACTAAAAGTACTTTTGATGAAGAAGTTTTAAAATCAGATAAAAAAGTTGTAGTAGATTTTTATGCTGACTGGTGTGGACCATGTAAAATGCTTAGTCCAATCTTAGAACAAGTTGCAAGTGAAAATGAAGATATAAAAATTGTAAAAGTAGATTCTGATGTAGAATATGAATTATCAGTAGAATATAAAGTTAATTCAATTCCATATTTAGTAATATTTGAAGATGGCAAAGTGATAGATACTTCAGTAGGTTTAATAAGTAAAGCTGAGTTAGAAGCTTTATTAGAAATAAAATAAAAGGGGAAAAATTATGGGAAAAAAAGTAAATGTAAAATTAGTATTTTTAATCATTTTTATTATTTTAGTAGTTGCTTCTATAGCTTTATACTTTAAAATAAAGCATGATGATGCTGCGGCAGCACAAGCAGCATGGGAGTCTCAAGTTATTCCAGAAGATGAATATGCTGGAATACCTGAAATAACTCAAGCTAATTTTAAAAAGGAAGTTGAAAATGTAAAAGATAAGGATATATTAGTATGTTTTTATGCTGGATGGTGTGCACCATGGAAAAGATTAGAACCAATTGTAGAAACTGTTGCAAGAGAGAATTCAGATGTAAAAGTTGTTAAAATAAATGCTGATAAAAATGAAGATTTAACTTTAAAATATGATGCTTATTCTTTACCTGTATTAATACACTTTAAAAGAGGTGTTGAAGTTGGAAGACATACAGGAGAACCAACAAAAGCACAAATCGAAGATTTAATTGATTAATAAGGAGCATAAATGAAAGTAGGATATTTAGGACCTAAAGGCACGTTTTCATATGAGGCCTGCTTAGAATATGCAAAAGATGAATCTATTATGGTTGAATTTAAAACAATTCAAGATACCATTTTAGCTTTAAAAAATAATTGTGTTAGTAAAGTAATAGTTCCAATTGAAAATTCACTTCAAGGGTGTGTCACAGATGCAATAGATACATTAATTGAATATGAAGATATTGACGTTGTGGGAGAATTATTATTAGAAATAAATCAAAACTTGTTAGTAAAAAACGAAACAAATTTTGATGATATAGAGATAATTTATTCGCACCCACAAGCAATAGCACAATGTAGAAACTATTTAAATGATAATTTTAAGAATGCAAAGATTATTCCAGTAGAAAGTACTGCATATGCTGCAAAATTAGTTAGTGAAAGTACAAAAAATGAAGCTTGTATTTGCAATAAATCATGTATGAAAGAGTATAATTTAAAAATGATTTTTGAAAAAATACAAGATAATGCTTTTAATAAAACTAAATTTTGGGTTTTAAGTAAAGTAAAAGAAAGTAATGTTAAACCAAGTAAAATGTCAATGCTTTTTTCAGTTAAAGATAAACCAGGGGCATTATATAATGTTTTAAAAATATTTAATGAATATAATTTAAATTTGAGTAAGATTGAATCAAGACCAGCAAAAACAGTCTTAGGCGAATATATTTTTTGGATAGATGTTTCTTTAGAAGATTTAAGTGATGAAGATAAAGCTATTGAAAAAATAAAAAATGATGGAATATATGTTAGAGTGTTAGGAAAGTATTAAAAGAGGTTACAAAGCTATAAAAGGCAGCAAACTCTTTATTTATTGGCAAAAGTGTGGTATAATTAAATAGTTACATGTTAATACAGTTATCAATAAATGAGGAGGACTGATCATGAGTAATCTCAATTATACTGATAGTGAGAAAGAACGGTACGCCAAAATGGGGATGTATTCTGCAATGATTTTGCAGGGGAGAAACCTGGAAGAGATCGCAAAGATTGAAAACACTACCGTTGAAAAAGTAAGGGGAATCCTGGAAGGTTTGAAAGATATCAATCCGGCCCTTTACCAACAGGTTAAAGAGATGTAACACATTAAGCGGGAGGGGTAACCACCCGCTATCTTTTTATAAAATAGAAATGAGGAAATTATGATATCAGATAGAATGAAAAACTTAGTGGAAAATAACTCTGTAATAAGAGAAATGTTTGAAGAAGGAAAGAGATTAAAGAAGATATATGGTGATGAAAATGTTTATGATTTTAGTTTAGGAAATCCAAATGTTCCAGCACCAGAAGATGTAAAAAATGCAATTGCAAATATTTTAGAAACAGAAGATTCATGTATGGTACATGGTTATATGAGTAATTCAGGATTTGAAGATGTTAGAGAAAAAATTGCACTTTCAATAAATAGAAAATTTGATACTGATTTTACAGCAAAAAATATTATTATGACAGCTGGCGCAGCAAGTGCATTAAATGTTATTTTAAAATCAATTATTAATCCAGGTGATGAAGTTGTTTTGTTTGCACCATATTTTAGTGAATATAATAACTATATTAAAAATTATGATGGTGTAATTAAAGTTGTAAAACCTAATTTAGATACATTTGAACCTAATTTAGAAGAGTTTAAAAATCAAATTACAAATAAAACAAAAGCTGTTATTATAAATACACCTAATAATCCTACTGGAGTTATTTATAGTGAAGAACTAATAAAGAATATTGCAAGTATATTAAGAGAGAAAGAACTTGAAATAGCTCATCCAATATTTTTAATATCAGATGAACCATATAGAGAGCTTGTTTATGATAATACTTTTGTACCATATATAACAAAATATTATGATAATACATTTGTTGTATATTCTTTTAGTAAATCATTATCGCTTCCTGGTGAAAGGATTGGTTATGCTTTAGTACCAAGTAAGTTATATGATTCTGAAAAAATGATAGAAGCAATAACAATTTCAAATAGAATTATAGGTACAGTAAATGCACCATCATTAATTCAAAGAGTTGTTCCTTATTGTTTAGATGCTAAAGTAAATATAGATGCGTATAGAGAAAATAGAGATGCATTATATGATATAGTAAAAGAAACTGGTTTTGAATGTGTAAAACCTCAAGGTGCATTCTATTTATGGGTAAAAACACCGATTGATGATGCTGAATTTTGTAATTTAGCCAAAAAATATAATTTATTATTTGTTCCAGGAAAATCATTTGCTTGTCCTGGATATGTAAGAATAGCATATTGTGTATCTCATGATATGATATTAAGATCAAAAGAAGCATTTATGAAATTAAGAGATGCTTTAAATTAAAAGGAGAAAAAATGTTACCAGAATTTCTAATTTTAAAATTAAAAAGTCAATATGGAGAAGAACTTACAAATTTAATTATTGATGGATATTCTAAAAAAAGAAAAACTACTTTTAGAGTAAATACAATTAAGTCAAATGCGGATGAGATAGAAGAAGTTTTAAAAGTTAATAATATCGAATATTCAAAAATTGCATGGTATAAAGAAGCATTTATAATTGAAAATAAAACAGAAAAAGAAATTGAAGCTTTAGATATTTATAAAGATGGTAAAATATATATGCAAAGTTTATCATCAATGCTTCCTCCAGTAATACTTGAACCAAAAGAAGGAAAAGATATATTAGATATGGCTGCGGCACCTGGAGGAAAGACAACTCAAATGGCAGCTTTAACAAATAATAAAGCACATATTACTGCTTGTGAAATGAATAATATTAGGATTGAAAAATTAAAGTATAATTTAGAAAAACAAGGAGCAAGTTGTGTATATGTAATGAATAAAGATTCAAGACAAATAGATGATTTTTTCTCATTTGACCAAATACTTTTAGATAGTCCATGTTCAGGAAGTGGTACATTAAATGTTGAGGATCCAAATTTAGGGAAATATTTTACAGAAGTGCTTGTAGCAAAATCTACTAAGGCTCAACTTGCGTTATTAAAAAAGGCATTAAGAATATTAAAACCAGGAGAAGAGATGGTATATTCTACATGTTCTATTTTAAAAGATGAAAATGAAGAAATAGTAAAAAGAGCAATGCAAAATGTTAAGTGTGAGATAGTGAAAATTGATTTTGAAGGTATTAATAAACTTCCAATTTTACCAGTTACAATAGATGGAACTTTATGTGTAATGCCTACAGAAGAGTATGAAGGTTTTTATATTGCTAAAATTAGAAAATTAAAATAAAAATAAACCCTCTTTGTTAAACTTTTTGTCTAACAAGGAGGGTTTATTTCAACCCGATTGGGTCTTTTTTTTGCAATTATTTTGTATTATAATACATCCCTTGATAAAGATCTCTTTCTTTTAATAATTTATCTAAACCATTCATAATCCATTTCTTATGGCTATTCCAGTCAGGTGCTAAAAGTAAATCTTTTGGAGCATCACCAGTGACTTTATGAATAATTATATTTGGATTTATATGAGTTAATATATAGCATGCTGATTCTAGATATTCTTCAAGTGTAAGCGGTGAATAAAGACCTTTTTTATAAAGGGCAGCAAATTTTGTATTTTCTATTACATAGCATGAATGAATTTTTAATCCTTGTATATTATGCTTGTTTAAAAATTCTACAGTGTGTTTAATATGTTCAACGTTTTCTCCTGGAAGTCCAACCATAATATGAGTAACAATATCAATGTTGTATTTATTTAGTAGGTTAACAGCTTCAGTAAAGACTTTTGATTCATAACCTCGATTAATTATTTTTGCGGTATTATCGTCTGATGTTTGTAGTCCAAGCTCAACATAAACATCTAATTTATCTTTATAACTTGCAAGTAATTTTACAATAGATTCGTCAATACAATCGGGTCTTGTAGCAACAGCTAGACAAACGATTCTATCGTCGATTAAAGAAGAATCATATTTTTCTTTTAGATTTTCTAATGTGTCATACGTGTTTGTGAAGTTTTGAAAGTATGCTATGAATTTATTTGCTCTTTCTCCTCGATAGCTATTTAAATGTGATTTTACTTGATTTTGTATATCTTTACATTTAATATGTTCTCCTGATCCTTGTTCAGAACAGAATATACATCCACCTTTTGAAATTTTTCCATCACGATTAGGACAAGTAAAACCTGCATCAATGCAAATTTTAAGAGTCCTTTCACCATATTTTTCTTTCAAATATTTATTTAAGTGATTATATCTTTCTTTTTCCATAAAAATAGTATAGCAAAATTTTTAAATTCTTTCAATAAAACGCTTTAATGCTTTTGTTTTTGTGAAAAATGTTGTATAATTTACATTGATTTTAAGTAGAGGAAACAAATATGAATTTTAGAATAACAAATGGTTCAATTTCTTTTGGAGCAGAAACAATTTTAGAAGAAATAGATTTTGAAGTTAAAGGAAAAGAAAAAGTAGCAATTGTTGGAAGAAACGGTGCTGGAAAATCAACTCTTTTAAATTCAATTATTAACAATGAAATGCTTTCAGAGGGAATTGGAGAAAATAAATTTAATATTTATAAAGAGGGAAGCCCAAGAATTGGTTATTTAAAACAAATTGATTTTGAGGATGACTCTATTACTATGCTTGATGAAATCTTAAAAGTTTATAAAGAAATAATAAGTATAGAAGAAAAACTTGAAACTTTAGTAAATAAAATGCAAGTAGATTCATCAGAAGAACTTGCAAAAGAATATTCTAAAACAAGAGATAGATTTGAGTTGTTAGATGGATATACTTATAAAAAAGAGTATGAAACAGCAATTAATAAATTTGGATTTAAACCTGAAGATAAATTTAAGAAAATTTCAGAATTTTCGGGAGGACAAAAAACAAAGATTGCTTTTATAAAACTTTTACTTAGTAAACCAGATATATTACTTTTAGATGAGCCAACAAACCATTTAGATATTACTACAATAGAGTGGCTTGAAGGTTATTTAAAAAATTATCCAAAAGCAGTTGTAATTGTATCTCATGATAGAATGTTTATAAATAAAATTGTTGATAAAATTTATGAAATAGAATACGGAACAATTACAGAATATTCAGGAGATTATGAATTTTTTGAAAAACAAAAAAGAATTAATTATGAAAGACAATTAAAAGATTATGAATTTCAACAAAAAGAGATTCAAAGATTAACAAAAATTGCAGATAGATTTAGATATAAACCAACTAAAGCTAAAATGGCACTTTCAAAATTAAAACAAATCGAAAGAATGGTTAAAGTAGAAGAACCAAATAAATATGATTTAAAAACATTTAATACAAACTTTGAACTTGCAAAAGAAAGTGGAAATAACGTGTTAATGGTTCAAAATTTAAAGGTTGGTTATGATAAAGAGTTAAAAGAAGTTTCATTTAATCTTTATAAAGGTAGGAAGCTAGGAATAATTGGAAGTAATGGTACAGGAAAATCTACTTTATTAAAAACAATTGTTGGTGAAGTAAAAGCTTTAGGTGGAAGTATAGAATTTGGACATAATGTAGAAGTAGGATATTTTGATCAACAAATGGCTCTACTTAATTCTGATAAAACAGTATTTGATGAATTTTATGATGAATTTCCTCACTTGACAGTAACTGAAGTTAGAAATTCCTTAGCAGCATTTATGTTTTATGGAGAAGATGTTTTTAAAACAGTAGGCATGCTTTCTGGAGGAGAGAAGGTAAGATTAACTTTGAGTAAAATCTTAAAGAAAGGACCTAACTTATTAATTTTAGATGAGCCAACAAATCATATGGATATAATTGGTAAAGAATCTTTAGAAAATATGCTTAAAGAGTATAAAGGAACATTGATTTTTGTTTCACATGATAGATTTTTTGTAAATAAAATTGCTGATTCAATATTATGTTTTGATGGAAATACAGCTAAGTATTATGATTATGGATACGAGTACTATCTAGAAAAAAGAGTTCTAGAAGATGAAATTGTTAAGGAAGAAAAGAAAGTAAAAGAGAAGAAAACTTATATTAATCCGTTAAAGGAAAAAGAAAAAGTTGAAAAGAAAATTGCAAAACTTGAAGATAAAATAATGATTAAAGAAGAGGAAAAGGAAAATCTTCAAAAAGAGCTATTAAAAGAAGAGATATACACAGATTATGTAAAAGTTGGGGAAATCAATAATCAAATTTCAGAAATAGATAATCAAATTGAAGAAATAATGAAAGAATGGGAAGAATTATCTATAGAACTTGACAATATAAAAAGTAACTTATAATAAAGTCAATTGTGTTATCTGTGTGAAAAATATTGATTTTTATTAGGTTTTGTTATAATATAGTTGCAAATTTAAAAAAAGAAACGGAGAAAAAAGATATGGGAAAAACTTATATTTTTGGACACAAAAATCCAGATACAGACACAATCACATCAAGTTTAGTAATGGCTAACTTTGAAAGAAAAATGGGAAATAGTGAAGCTGTTGCATGTAGACTTGGAAATATTAATAAAGAAACAGAATATGTTCTTAATTATTTAGGAATTGAAGCTCCAGAATTAATAACATCAATTGAAGATGGTGCAAATGTTATTTTAGTAGATCATAATAGCCCAGCTGAATCAATTGAAAATTTAGAAAATGCAAATATTTTAAAAGTTGTTGATCATCATAAAATCGCATTAAATACAGCATATCCTTTATTCTATAGAGCAGAACCTGTTGGATGTACAGAAACTGTTATGTATAAGTTATATAAAGAAAATGGAATTGAAATAGATGAAAAAATAGCTGGATTAATGTTATCAGCAATTATTTCAGATACATTATTATTAAAATCACCAACAACAACTGATGAAGATAGAAATGCAGTTGCTGAACTTGAAAAAATATCTGGTTTAGATAAAGATGTTTACGGACTTGACATGTTAAAAGCGGGAACAGATTTATCATCATTTACAATTGATGAAATCTTACATTTAGATGCTAAACAAATCGATTTCAAAGAAGTTAGAGCTATGGTTGATCAAGTTAACACAGCTTCAATCGAAGAAGTTTTAAAAATGAAAGAAGATTTAGAAGCAAGAATGAATGAAATTATTGCTGAAGAAAACTTAGATTTATTCATGCTTTTAATTACAGATATAGTAAATAGCAATTCACAAGTAATTGCTTTAGGAAAAGATGCAGCTTTAGTTGAAAAAGCATATAAAGTAAAATTAGAGAATAATACAGCATTATTAAAAGGTGTTGTTTCTCGTAAAAAACAAGTTGTTCCAATTATGACAGAAAATGCATAATTTAAAAGAAAATTAATTAAAATAGATGTAATTATTTCAAAAGAAAAATTACATCTATTTTTTGTTTAAAAAGTTGTTTTTTATATTGAAAATAAGTGTTTTTTGATATAGAATGTTGCTAAAGAAAAACGGGTTAGGAGTTGGTAGCAAGATGCGTGATGGTGCAAAAATAATTGTAACTTTAATAATATTAGTAGTAATAGCTTTAATAGGCTTTTTTATTTATAAGGCAGTAGAGAAAAAACCAGTTGAAACAATTGTTGTTGATCCTTATGAATACTTTACTCTAAATAATAAAGATCAAAAAGTTGGTGTTATAAATAGAGAAGGTAAAATAATAATTGAACCTAAATATATGAGCGTTTATATTCCTAACCAATCAAAAGATGTATTTGTATGTTTTACAGATGAAAATACTTATGAGATATTAGATAAATCTGGAAAAGATATATTTACTAATTTTGAATCTGTTTATCCAATTCCAGTTTCTGATACAACATTAGAGATGGAAAAACAAGTGTTAAGTTATGAAGAAGATGGAAAATATGGATTAATAGATTATACTGGAAAAAAAGTAACAAGTGCTATTTATGATAGTGTTTCAAGTTTAAAAAATAAACCAGGATGTATTCAAGTAAAAAAAGATGGGTTATATGGAGTTGTTGATTCAAATGGAACAACAATAATTGAGCCTAAATATAATTCGGTAAGAGGAGATGAATATTCATCTGAAAAAGATGGTTATTTAAAGACAGGATATATTATTTCTGAGAAAACAAAAACAGGAATTATATACGGATATATTGATTATGAAGGAAAAATGTTAATTGAACCTGAATATGAATCAATAACAAGATGTTTAGAATATGAAGATGATGAAGTATATCTTGTATTTATGCAAAATGGTAAAAAGGGTGTAATTAAAGATTCAAAAATTATAATTAAACCTAGATTTCAATCAGTTGTATATTATGATGTATCAAATATTTTTATAGTATGCAAAAATAAAAAATATGGTTTTTATAATTCAGAAGGTGATGAGATTTTAAAACCAAATTATCCAAGTTATTCTGTTGCGGGAAATTATATTTCTGTTAAAGATGATAAAGGAGATATGATTCTTTATGATATTCATGGAAATATCGTAAATACAAATACTTATAAGAGTATAACAGAAACAAATAATCCATCATATTTTATAGCTCAAGATGAAAATGGATATTATAGTATAATTAGTAAAGATTTCCAAATTGGAAATAAATATACAAGTTTAACATATGCATTTGATAATTTCTTTATAGTTACAACAGAAGATAATTTATATGGAGTTATTGATGTATATGCAGGATTAGAAATTGCACCAGAGTATGATGTTATTATTCCACTTGAAAATGTACATGCTTTAGAAGCTAGAAAAGGTACAACAGTAGATATATATTCAGAAAAAATTGAAAAAATATTAACAATGGAAAATGCTGTTGTTGAAGCTGTTGGAGAAGAGTATATTTCTATATATTCAAAAAATGAATTAAAATATATTAATAAAGTTGGTGAGATAGTACCAAACACAGAAGTTTATAAAGATTTAAAACTTTATAGTTATCAAGCAGATGATGGTAAGTGGGGATATGCTGATAAAGATGGTAACATCGTTGTAGATTGTAAATATGACGTTGTAACTGAATTGAATGAGTATGGATTTGCTGGAATATTCCAAGAAAATAAATGGGGAGTAATTGACGAAAAAGGCAATGTAGTTGTTGTTCCAACATATGAAATTGAAACATATTATTCACCATCGTTTGTTGGAAAATATTTACTTGAAGAAGTAGAGACGGTGTATTGTACTGAGATATCAGAAGATGCGCCAACGTTTATAAATCAATCATCATCAACTTCGACTGTGGTACAAACGCCAATTCCTGATTTAAAAAATGAAAATACTGATGAAGAAGAATAGAATTAAAAGCTTAAAAAACTTTTGTGTTTTTTAAGCTTTTTTGTTTGTTTAAATTAGTTATAAACTGTATACATAACATTGAATTTTTGGGTAAAATATGGTATAATATTAGTATTGTGAATTTTAATAAAAAGAGGATAGAAAATATATGAAAGTAGCTATAATTGGAGGTGGACCAGCGGGAATTTTAGCCGCTATATCTGCAGCCCAAAATGGTGATAATGTAATATTATTAGAAAAGAATAATTCGCTTGGTAAAAAGTTATTAATTACAGGTAAAGGTAGATGTAATATAACAAGTGCTATTGATATTTCTGATTTTATTAAAAACATTCCTGGAAATGGAAAGTTCTTATATAGTGCATTTCAAAATTATACTAACGAAGATATCGTTAAGTTATTAAATGATAACGGAGTTAAAGTAAAAGAAGAAAGAGGAAACAGAATATTTCCAGTATCTGATAAAGCACAAGATGTATTAGATGCATTAATAAAAGAACTTAAAAAATACAAGACAATAGAAGTAAGAACAAATGCTAGAGTAGAGAAAATACTAGTTAGTGATTCAAATTTTGTTGAAGGCATTGGATTAGAATCTGGTGAGAAAATAATGGCTGGAAAAGTAATTCTTGCAACAGGAGGAAAAAGCTATCCATTAACAGGGTCAAATGGTGATGGATATAAAATGGCTAAAGAGCTTGGACATAGAGTTGAGAATATAAGAGGGTCTTTAGTACCACTTACTGCTGATTTAAACATATGTCAAAGTCTTCAAGGATTATCTTTAAGAAATGTTAAGATAAAAGTTGTAGATGAAGAAAACGGAAAGAAAATATATGATGATTTTGGAGAGATGCTATTTACACATTTCGGTGTAAGTGGACCTACAATTCTTTCTTGTTCAAGTCATCTTTTAAGATATAAAGATGTTTTAGAAAAATTAAAGCAAAGAAAAATCGTTTTAAGTATCGACTTAAAGCCAGCTCTTTCTGAAGAAGAATTAGATAAAAGAATTTTAAGAGATTTTGAAGAAATAAAAAATAAAGAATTTAAGAATAGTTTAGATAAATTGTTACCAAGAAAAATGATAGATGTTATAATTGATTTATCTAATATTGAGCCATATAAAAAAGTAAATGAAATTACAAAAGAAGAAAGATTAAATCTAGTACATTTACTTAAAAATTTCAAGGTTGTACTTTTAGGTTTTAGACCAGTTGAAGAAGCGATTGTAACAGCTGGCGGGGTTAGTATAAAAGAGATTAATCCTAAAACTATGGAGTCAAAATTGATAAATGGACTTTATTTTGCAGGAGAGGTTATAGATGTTGATGCGTATACTGGAGGGTTTAATCTTCAAATTGCATATTCAACAGGATATACTGCAGGGTTAAAGCTAGATTAATAATAAACAGGGGAGAAAAAATATGGAAAAAATTAAAAATTTCTTTTTAAAAATGTCTAAATTAGTTTTAGATATTTATAAAAAGTACCCAATAACAACAATTGTTGTGTATCTTACAACATTGATAATTGCATTTGGATTTGATGATTTTTTAGATACTTTTTATGATGAATGGTTTCCATTTATAGGAGTATTTATTATTGGAACTGTATTTGTTGAAACAGAATTTAAAAATTCAAAATTAAAAGGAGTCGGAGTTGCTCTTGCAGGACTTGTTGCAATAATATTTAAAGCAATTTCTAATATGGAAGAGATTCCAGAGTATGTTTCAAAATTAATGGTAGCATATATGGTTGCTACACCAACGTTAACAATATATAGAATCATGAAAGACTCAGAATTAAGCTTTTCAGAATATGTTTCTAGGGTATTTTGTAATTTTATTAGATGTTCATGTACATATTTATTAGCTGTTATAGGTATATCGATTGTAGTGTTGGCTTTTGATATATTATTGTTTGATGGCGATTTAGAAATTTTAGGTAAATTACAAATACTTTTAGTAGGATTTTATTATATACCAGCACAATTAAGTGCTCTTACTGATATGTCACAACCAGCTGGAAAATTTATGAGAAGATTTGTGCTATATATATTAACACCGGTTGTATCGTTTTTAATTTTAATAATTTATTTATTTATATTTAAAACAATATTAAAAGATGGATTTGAAGAGTTAGGAATGTTTGCAATTGCGACAGGTACATTTTACTTAGGACTTCCGCTGATAGTATTATTGAAAAATTATATAGAAGAAAATAAAGGTATTAAAACATTGCATACAGTATTAATTGGTGCGTCAATTCCAATGATAATTATGCAAGCAGTTGCAATATTAATAAGAATTAATCAATATGCTTTAACAGATCAAAGATATGAATGTTTAATAATAGTTATATTTGAAGCAATATATTTAGGATTAATAATTTATAAAGATTCGAAATATTTAAAAGAGAGTGTATTAATTGCATGTGCAATCTTTTTATTAGTAACATTAACACCACTTGAACCACGTGCAGTATCACTTGCAAGTCAATCAAGAAGATTAGAAAAAACTTTAGATAATGCAGCTACATTTAGTGAACTTTCAAATGATGATAAAGATGAATGTAAAGAGATTGTAGATTATATAACTGGTAGAGAAGATGATTATTTAGAGAATAAATTTTCAGCAGATGTGCTTGCTGAAATAGAAAGTCATAAATATGTAAAAGAGGATGATTATTTTAATTATTTAAATGATTATGAGGATGACGATGAAGAAGAGTCAGAGCCTGAAATATATCTTTATGAGACACGTCAGTTAAAAGAATTAGATGTAAGTAAATATTCAAAAATTTATGAAATATCAAGTAGCAAATGGAATAAGAGAAATGGATCTGTAGTTGAAATTCATAATAGAGATAATGATATTGAATTTAAATTAGATTTTAAAGAAATAGTAGATGATCTTATTTATGCTAAAAAGATTGAAAAAGAAGATGAGCTATTTGATGATTTAGAAATTATAAAAATAGATGATGGAAAATATGAAATATATTTAACAAAGATTAGTTTTAGAGCAAATGAAATAACAGGTGAATTATTAAGTTTAAATATAGAAGGGTATATTTTAGAATGTGCTCAATCATATGAAATATCATATTAATTATAAAAGGAGAAAAGAGATGGAATTAAAAGATTTAGAAAAAACAATTGAAGATATTCAAGCAAGAAATAAAAGAGTAGAACTTGATAAAAAATGGGAAACAAGTACAACAAGAAAAGTATGTATTGCTGTATTAACTTATATAGTTGTAATTATTTATAGTATAATTATTAGTAAGACATCAAATGTATTTTTAAGTTCACTTGTGCCTGTAATAGGATTTACACTTTCAACATTATCACTAAATGCAGTTAGAAAAATTTGGGAGAAAAAGAATGTTTAAAACTATTAATAAAGACATTGAAGCAGAAATTGTAGAGAAAAAATCTAAGTTTATTGCAAATGTATTTTATGTAGAAACTGTTGAAGAAGCAGAAGAAAAAATAAAAGAAATAAAGAAACGTCATTATGATGCAAGACATAATTGCTATGCATTTAGTATCTTTACTAAAGAGGGGATAGTAAATAGATTTAGCGATGACGGAGAACCTTCGGGAACAGCTGGAGGACCAATGCTTAATATATTAAATTCAAAAGGGATAGTAAATTGTGTATGTATAGTTACTAGATATTTTGGAGGAATATTACTTGGTACAGGAGGGTTAGTCAGAGCCTATACTGGTGCAATGCAAGAAGCATTAAATGGTCTTGAAGAGGTAATAAAAGATACGGGATTAGAAGTTAAATTAGAAGTTTCTTATCCGGATCTTGAAAAAATGAAATATTATTTAAAACAAAATAATATTGATATTACAAATAGTGAATTCGCAGAAAACGTATTTGTGTATGTAGATATTGCTGAAGAAAAATATGATGTTTTATTAAAGGCAAGAAATGATTTAAACTTCAAAGTTATTACTACTGAAATTATAAAAGAAAAATACATAGTAATTGAAAATTAATGGAGGTTAAAATGAAAGGTAGAATTATTGGAACTTTTACAAAAGCTATTGAACATGATACTGCACTAAGATCTTCAATGAGCGAAAGAGTAATTGGAGAAAAAGAAGATGTTGTTACAGCAGGAGACATTGAAATTGGAGATCTAATTATAAAAAGATTTCTTGAAGGAACTGATGATAAGATAGTAATTGAAAGTGAAGAACATGGAAAAGAGCAAAATTTTGAAGAGGGTGTAGAAGATTACTATATTGCAATAGATGATATTGATGGTTCAAATAATTTAAGAGTAGGACAAGGAATTCTTCCATATGCTTCAATGATAGTTGTGTTTGATGGAAGTAAAAGAAAACCAGATGGAACATATTCTTTTGATGATTATAAGTATGCAGCTTGTATTGATTATGCAAGTAAAAAATTATTCTATACAGAAAAAGGTATGGGATATATAGAAGAACATACATATGGAGATCCACATTTTAGAATTTCTACAGAGAATGTTCAAGATAATTCAAACTTAGCTTTAACTCTTTCAACAGATGTTGTTTCAACACAAAGAGGTGGTGCAACTGGATATGCTGCTAAAGAATCAGATGATGTTTCAATTCTTCCATCTGAATTAGATGGTGTATACAAGAATTATGCTATTGTAGATTCAGGATGTAGTGTTTTTGAATATGCAATGGTTGGAATGGGAATAAGAAACGGATATGTATCAAGTGGTAAAAAGATGCATGAATTACCTTTATTATATGCTTTTAGTAAAGAAGTAGGACTTAATATGGTAGACTTTGATGGTAAAGGCTATGATGATGTAACTTATGACTTTAAAGGAAAAGATGCAGAAGTAATTGCAGGATCACCTGAGACAATTGAAAAAGTTAGACATTTAATTGTTAAACAAAAATTAGCTAACAAAAAAATTAATGATATGCTACAAAAATATGTAGATAGTCAAAAAACAGAAAAAACAGTTCAAGATCCAAAAGTACCAGATGAAAAATAGTATGTTTAAATAGTAATTAATATATGAAAGATTTAAGAAGTATTTCTTAAGTCTTTTTTATTTTTTAGTTTAGGGTTTATTTATTATAAAATTTAGAATATAATTTTTTATAAAGCAAAAGATAAATTTAAGGAGAATGTTTTTGAAAGAAAGAATAACTAAAATTTTTAATATAATATTTAAAATTCTTCTTGTTATTATAGGTATTTTGTTGATAAATGCATTAATTAATAGTGGAGTTTATATTACTAGAATAAATTTAGAGTTTGATAATTTACCAGAAGAACTTTCTGGATATAAAATTATGCAATTAACAGATGTTCATTCGGTAAGAAATAAAGCATTAAGTGATAAAATCTTAGAGAAAGTAGAAGATGAAAAACCTAATATAATTTTTGTTACAGGAGATTTGATTGATTCTGGATATTATAATGAACAAAACCGTCTTTATGATAAAGGTAAAGTATCAATTCCAGATTTAAAAACTACAGGATTAATGGAAGAGATGGCAGAACTATCTGAACTATATTATGTGTATGGTAATCATGAGATGATGCTTCTAGATGATCCAGAAAATAATGTATTTAAAAGAGAACTTGAGAAGTTAGATGTTCATGTTTTAAATAATGAAAAGACCTATATAGAACTTGGGACTTCAAGATATAGATTAGTAGGTGTACAAGATCCTGCTACTTTATATAAGGATGAAAAATATGCAGATGTTGGAGATACTCGTGAAGAAAAAGTAGATTATATACTAAAGGATTTATTTGAGGGTGAAGAGGATATGTTTACTATACTACTATCACATAGACCTGAGTATTTTCCTGTATATAGTAAATATAATATAGATATCGCGTTTACTGGTCATGCTCATGGAGGTGTAGTTAGATTTCCATTTATAGGTGGTTTATATGCTCATGCGCAAGGATGGTTTCCTAAATATACATCAGGGGTTCATAAAGATGGTAGACTTAATATGATAGTTGGAAGAGGTATAGGAAATTCGACAATTGATTTTAGATTTATGAATCCACCTGAAATAGTAATAACAACACTTAATAAAAAATAAATTTTTCTATTAAAAAGACGTGTCGAAAAATGTCGAACGCTGTAATGCGAATGTTTTGCAAATTTAATAAAAAATATTGCAATTGAAAAAACAAAAGATTATAATTCCTCTAGTAAATATTTACAAGATTATTTTAGGAGGAAATTATTTTGAAAGAAAAAATCAAAATATTAGTTGCAGATGATAATATTGAACTTTCTTCGACATTAGCTACATATATGCAATCTCAAGAAGAAATAGGAACTGTTTTAATATCTTCAAATGGTATTGATGCGTTAAATAAGATAAGGAATGAAAAGCCAGATGTTATGATTTTAGATATTGTAATGCCACAACTTGATGGGCTTGGAGTTTTAGAAAAGATTGCTGAAGAGGGAATAGAACTTCCATATTGCATTATGCTTTCAGGAGTTGGACAAGATGCTATAACAGTAAAAGCGTTAAATTTGGGAGCACAATTTTATATGCTTAAGCCTTTTAAAATGGATGTACTTATGAAACGAATTAGAGAATTAGTATTTAATAAAACAGAAGTAGGACAAGTAGCAAAATTAAAAACAGTAGATGGACAAACCAAGAGTGCTTATGTTGATATAGATAAAGATGCAACAAAAGAAGAACTTTTAGAAATAAAAGTAACTAATATCATCCATGAAGTTGGAGTACCAGCTCATATAAAAGGATATCAATATGTAAGAGATGCGATTATAATGTCTGTTAATAATATAGAAATGATTAATCAAATTACAAAGCAGTTATATCCAGATCTTGCGAAGAAACATAAAACAACTCCATCTAGAGTTGAAAGAGCAATAAGACATGCTATTGAGGTAGCTTGGAATAGAGGACAAATAGAAACTGTTGAAAATATATTTGGATATACAGTAAATTCTAATAAAGGAAAACCAACAAATTCTGAATTTATTGCTATGATTGCTGATAAGTTAAGACTTGATTTAAGAACAAGTGCATAAACATGTTAATCTCACTTATTTATATAAGTGAGATTTTTTATATTCGGTATGTGAAATATATGTGGATATTTATCATTATATTTGCATTTAAAATGTGCTAATGGTATAATGTGAGCGAATAAATAATAAAACAAAGGAGGAGACTGTATGCCAGTACATAATGAAGCAAAAGTTGGTGAAATCGCTAAGACAGTAGTAATGCCTGGTGATCCAATGAGAGCAAAATATATTGCAGAGAATTTTTTAGAAGACTATAAATTAGTTAACCAAGTAAGAGGAATGTATGCTTTTACAGGAAAATATAAAGGAAAAGAAATTACTGTAATGGCACATGGTATGGGAATGCCTAGTGTTGGTATATACTCATATGAGTTATATAAATTTTATGGTGTTGAAAATATTATAAGAATAGGTTCTTGTGGAGGACATACAGAAGAACTTGATATATTAGATATTGTATTGGTTGATAATGCATATACAGAAGGAAACTTTGCTAATAATATGACAGGAAAAGAATGTCATTTTATAGGAAGTTCTAGAGATTTAAATAAAGTTATTGAAGAAACAGCAGCAGAATTAAATCAACCATATAAAAAAGGAAATATGACATGTACAGAATGTTTTGATCCATATTTAGATGATCCTAGTTTATTCCTTAATAGATTACCTAAAGAATATAATTTATTAGGATCAGAGATGGAAAGTTTTGCACTATTCTATACAGCATATCATTTAGGAAAACATGCAGCATGTTTACTTACAGTTTCAGATTCATTATGCCATTCTAGAGAATTAACTCCAGAACAAAGACAAACATCAATGAATGAGATGATTAAATTAGGATTAGAATCTGCAATTAAATTATAATAAGAAGGAGAGGAGGATACAGATTATTTAAATTTAAATAGTTTTGTGTCCTCTTGGTTTTTTTATGCAATCATTAAGAGAATTATTTAAAATTGGAAATGGTCCATCAAGTTCACATACTATGGGACCGAAAAGAGCAACAGAAATATTTAAAAATAAAAATTTAGATGCTGATTACTTCAAAGTTATATTATATGGTTCACTTGCTTTAACAGGTAAAGGTCATTTAACAGACTATATAATAGAAAAGACTCTTGAAGGATATAAAGTTGACATCGAGTTTAATACTGAAGAGACTTGTGATGTTCATCCAAATACATTTGATATATTCGCTTATAAAAATGGTGAAGAGTTAAATCACTGGCGAGTATATTCGGTAGGTGGTGGAACATTTAAAATTGAAGGTAAAAAAGATATCGATAGACCAGAAATATATAATGAAACTTGTTTTGCTGATATAAAGAAAGTTTGTGAAGAGAAAAAATATGACTTATATGAGTATGTTAAATCTGTTGAAGGTGATGAAATAGATGAATTCTTGAAAGAGATTTGGAATTCTATGCAAAATACTATTAAAGAAGGAATTTCTAAAACTGGTATGATTCATGGAAAACTAAATTTAGAAAGAAGAGCTAAAGTAATATTTGATAGTTTTATGCCAAATGAAGATGTTCATCTAAGACAAGCTAGACTTTTAAGTGCGTATGCATATGCAACAAATGAAGAGAATGCGTGTGGTGGAGTAATAGTAACAGCTCCTACATGTGGTGCATCTGGAGTTCTTCCATCAGTGTTATATTATTTAAAGACTGAATATGGCGTTTCTGATGAAAAGATAATTAAAGCGTTAGCTGTAGCAGGTATAATAGGAAATGTTGTAAAGAAAAATGCTTCTATAAGTGGAGCTGAATGTGGATGTCAAGCAGAGGTTGGTACAGCCTGTTCTATGGCAGCTGCAGCTGCAACCTATCTTGCTGGAATGAGTATAGATAAGATAGAAAATGCTGCAGAGATTGCAATGGAACATCATTTAGGATTAACTTGTGATCCAATATATGGATATGTACAAATACCATGTATTGAAAGAAATGCTGTTGCAGCGATGAGAGCATTAGATGCTACAAAACTTGCAAGAATAACATCTAAACAAAGAAAAATATCATTTGATGTTGTAGTAGAAACAATGTATGAAACTGGAAGAGACCTTCAAAGCCATTATAGAGAAACTAGTGAAGGTGGACTTGCTAAAAAATATTGTAGAAACAAATATTATAATAGAGACATGAAGGAAGAATAATTGACGGTGCCAAAAAACAAGAAGAAAGTAGCTCAATGATTAAGGTAAATTAATATAAAATGGTAAAGAATCCCTTTAATTTTTATTAAAGGGATTTTGTTTGAAAAAAACACGAAAAAAACATATACTAAACAAATGTTATTCATATTTATATAATAAATAATAAGTACGCACCAAAATAATTAGTTTTATTATTTACTACTTTCTTCTTATATATATGTAATTAGAAAATTATAATAAAAAACCAAAAAAATTAAAAAACTTTAAAAAAGTTGTTGACATTGAAATATAAAGGTGCTAAAATAGCAAACGTTGCATGTGAAATATGCAGCAAAAACACTTTAAAAAATAGCCTTAAAAATGAATTTTAAAAAAAGTTAAAAAACTTTAAAAAAGTTGTTGACAAGGTTAAATGAAAGTGTTAAAATATTAAAAGTTCGCTGCTCGATGAGTGGTGATGAACATTAAAAATTTAATACAAAATTAGCTTTAAAAAATATTTTTAAAATTTTT
>JAZSBZ010000047.1:0-27285 GCA_045602645.1 Candidatus Scatovivens sp.
AATTTTTCCTAAAAAATCTAATTTGAGGTAAAATAAAAAAATAAAAGGGGTATTTTTTGATATTTTTTATAATTCTTTATAAAAATCAACGAAAGAATTTTATCTAACAAAAAAATTTAGTTTTCATTTTTTGCTATCTAATTATTATAAAAATTGACAAAAAGCAAAAATGGGGTCTGAGACGGATTTAATTCAAACAATCTTTGACCAAAGAATACATAACATACCTTTATGTACTTGATACAAAAAGACAAGATAAAATTTTAGGATTTGTGTGAAAAAGTTAAACGAACATATCGGGGATGTAGAGATTTTTGGCTTTAATAAAAAATAATATTATTTTCTTACGAAATAAAGGGATTAGGGTATAATTTTTTACTCTGATTTAATAAAAAAGATAGTTTTGGTTACATAAAAAAATTTTTTGATACTATTTTTTGTTATTTTAAAATCTAAAATTTTAGATAAGGATACTTTTGGGATAAAATGTCATGTAATTTTAAATTTGATCAAAAAATAATTTTTATACATAATGTGTTTACCAAAATTGACAAAAATCAAAAATGTTAATGGATATTGTCAAAATGGAGTGGTGGTTTTTCTTTTAATTTTTTAATTTTATCTGTTTTTGAGATAAAAAAATTGAAAAACTAGACATTTTTGAGCAATTTTAAAAATTTTGATATCAGATGCCATTAATTTTTATGCTCTAATTTCAAATTAAAATATAGAAATTATCAAAAAAAATAAAGGGGAGGTATAACTTATATTTTTTATACCTTAAACCCTTTATTTTTGATTTTGGCGCTTCTAATTTATTTTTTCTTTGATTTTTCTTTTTCGTTAATGATGTTTTCTATTTCAATTGCTTTTTTAGATTGTGTTTTATGTTTAAGATTGTCTTTGGCAACTGTAGTTAAAAGCTTAATTCGATTAGTTTGGTTTGTTTCACTTGCTCCAGGATCATAGTCTATTGGAGCGATATTAGCATATGGATATTTCTCTCTTATAGCTTTTATAACACCTTTTCCAACTACATGGTTTGGTAAGCATGCAAATGGTTGAACGCATACGATATTAGGAATATCATGCTCAATATATTCAATCATTTCTGCTGTTAAGAACCAACCTTCACCGGTTTGATTTCCAATTGATAGAATATCCTCAACTTTATCTTGTAATTTAAAGATATTAGCAGGAGGAAGATAGCCTTTTTTAGATTTTTTTAGTTCTTTAGTTAGATCTTTCTCAACTAATTCAATTAAATCTATTACTAGTTTGAATATTTTTGATTTATTTTTATCTGTTTTTAGTAATTTATAATTTGTTATTTTATGAGTTGCTACGAACTTGATAAATCCTATAAAATCTGGAGAAATTACTTCAGCACCTTCTTCTTCAAGGACTTTGATTACTTCGTTGTTTCCAAATGGATGATATTTAATTAATACTTCACCAACAATACCTACTTTAGGTTTAACAAGTTTTGTATCAATTTTGATTGTTTCAAAATCTGCTATCATTTCTCTTATAATTTGCTTGAATTGAAGAATACTTGATTTTGCTGCATATTTCTTACATTTAGCAAGCCATTTTTCATACATAGCTTGTGTTTCGCCTTTATTTATTTCATATGGTCTATTTCTTAACAATAGTTTTTGAAGTAAATCACCAAAGAATATTGATTTTATTAAGCTTGATGCCATAGATGGAGTAATCTTAAATCCTGTTGCTTTTTCTAAACCAACAACATTGAAAGAAATAATTGGTACGTGACCAAAACCAGCATCTTTTAATGCTTTTCTAATAAATCCTATATAGTTTGTTGCTCTACATCCACCACCTGTTTGAGACATTATTAAAGCTGTTTTATTTGTATCATATTCACCTGATTGAAGTGCTTCAATAAATTGACCTGTTGTTAATATAGATGGATAACAAGCATCATTATTTACGTATCTTAAACCTGTTTCAACTGTTTTTTCAGTACATTCTCTTAATAATTTGAAATTATATCCTTGTGCATTCATTGCTGATTCAAATAATTCGAAATGAATTGGAATCATTTGAGGTAAAAGTACTGTATAGCCTTGCTCTTTCATTTCTTTTGTAAATGGAATTCTATTTAATTCATAATCACCAAGATTTGTATCTTTAGATTCTTGTTCTTCTTGTTTTTGGCTAATACGTTTATTCATACTAGCAAGAAGTGATCTTACACGAATACGTATAGCACCTAGATTGTTTATTTCATCAATTTTTATTAGTGTATACATGTTGTTGTAGCTTTTTAATATTTCTTCTACTTGGTCAGTAGTAACAGCATCAACTCCACATCCAAATGAATTTAATTGGATCATTTCAAGAAAATCATGTTTTCCAACAAATTCAGCGGCTGCGTATAATCTAGAGTGATATACCCATTGATCTACGACACGTAATTTTTTACTTACACCACTATTTGGTTCACAAATACTATCTTCAGATAATACACATAAACCTAAACTTGTTATAAGAGTATCAATTCCATGATTAATTTCTGGATCTACGTGATATGGTCTACCTGCTAAAACAATTCCTCTTAAATCATTTTTCTTTATATACTCAATGGTTTCTTTTCCTTTATTTCTAACATCTTGTTTGAAGTTTTGATATTCTTCTTCAGCAGCTTTTGCGGCTTCTAATAGCTCTTTTTTAGTAAAGTTATATTCTTTAAAATTCTCGTCTTCATATATGATTTGAGCTAAATTCTTTGTGTTATCTATAGGTAAGAATGGGTTTAAATATTTAATATCCTTATTTTTCAATTCTTCAATATTGTTTTTGATAACTTCGGAATATGAAATTACAATAGGGCAGTTGTAGTGATTATCAGATTGTTCATATTCTTTTCTATTGTATGGGATACAAGGATAAAAGATAGTTTTAATACCATGTTTTAATAAACTTACAACATGGCCATGAGCAAGTTTTGCCGGATAGCAAACAGACTCTGATGGCATTGATTCCATTCCTTTTTCATATGTCTTACGATTACTTTTTTCTGAAATGATTACTCTAAAACCTAATTTTGTAAAAAATGTGAACCAAAATGGATAGTCTTCATACATGTTTAAAACCCTAGGGATTCCGATTGTTCCACGTGTAGCATCATCCTCAGAAAGCGGTGTATAACCGAATAATCTATCGTATTTATATTTATAAATATTTGGTAAGTCTTTTACATCGGAATTATCGCCTGCACCTTTTTCACATCTATTACCTGATATGAATTTTTTACCGTCATCAAATGTGTTTATAGTTAATAAACATTTATTTTCACATCCTTTGCAACGGATATGGCTTATTTTAATGTTTAGTTTATCTAAATTTTCTGTATTTAAGATTGTAGAACGATATCCCATATCTAGATTTGAGTTATATTGTTCTTGTGCAAGAAGTGCAGCTCCATATGCGCCCATAAGTCCAGAAATATCTGGTCTTACAACATTTCTACCAACAACAAGTTCAAATGCTCTTAATACAGCATCATTGTAGAATGTACCACCTTGAACAATAATATTTTTTCCTAGCGTTTTTACATCTCTAACCTTCATAACTTTTTGAATAGCGTTTTTAATGATTGAGTATGAAAGACCGCTTGAAATATCACCTACAGAGTGTCCTTCTTTTTGAGCTTGTTTTATTTTTGAATTCATAAATACTGTACATCTTGATCCTAAATCAACAGGAGCTTTAGAATTAATTGCTTCTTTAACGAATTCTTCAATTGTTAAATCTAAGCTTTTTGCAAATGTTTCTAAAAATGATCCGCATCCTGAAGAACAAGCTTCGTTAAGCATAATATTATCAATACTGTTATTTTTTAATTTTATGTATTTCATGTCTTGGCCACCGATATCAATGATACTAGTAACTTTTGGCATGAATTTTTTTGCTGCAGTGTAGTGGGCAATTGTTTCAATCTCATTTAGGTCTACATTAAGTGCTGTTTGAATTAATTTTTCACCGTATCCAGTTACACCACTATAGCGAATTATAACATCTTCAGGTAATTCTTTATATAATTTTTTAAGCATTTCGATAACACTTTTTAATGGGTTTCCTTTGTTATTTCCATATAGGGAATATAGAAGGGCACCATCTCTATCTATAAGTACTAGTTTAGTAGTTGTAGAACCTGCATCGATACCTATAAATGCGTCACCTTTGTATGTTTTCAAGTCATTTCTTTTAACTTTATCTTTATCGTGTCTTTGTTTAAATTCTTCAAGATCTTTTTCTGTTTCGAACAATGCTGGAAGCGTTGCACTTGTTGTAAATTTTGCTTTTTTAAATTCTTTTAATTTATTTTTTAGATCTTCAGATGTAATTGATTTAGAGTCTATTGATGAAAATGCTGCTCCTGTTGCTACAAGTAAATGTGCGTTTTCAGGAATAATTATTCTTTCATCTGTAAGTTTTAAGGTATCAATAAATCTTGCTCTTAATTCAGATAAATAGTTTAGAGGCCCACCTAAAAAGGCAACTTTTCCTTTGATTGGTCTACCTTGAGCTAAACCACTGATTGTTTGGTTAACAACTGCTTGAAAAATTGAAGCTGCGATATCTTCTTTTCTAGCTCCCTCATTAAGAAGTGGTTGGATATCTGTTTTGGCAAATACACCGCATCTTGATGCAATTGGATATATTGTTTCAAATGTTTTAGCTAGTTCATTTAATCCTTCTGTATCAGTGTTTAGAAGTGATGCCATTTGATCTAAAAATGCACCTGTTCCACCAGCACAAGTTCCGTTCATTCTTTGTTCTATGAATTTATCAAAATATATGATTTTTGCATCTTCACCACCAAGCTCGATTACTACATCTGTTTGTGGTATTAAAGCTTCTACAGCTGATTTACAAGCAATTACTTCTTGAATAAATTCAACATCAAGTAATTTTGCAATTTCAAGAGCTCCAGATCCTGTAAGTGATAGCGTGAAAGTGCTTTTTGGATAATCTTTTATAAATTTATTTAAGACATTATAAAGTGTTGTTTTTGTATCTGAAAAATGTCTTTCATAGTTTGAATATATAACTTCTTTTTCATTATTTAAAATAACGATTTTTACTGTTGTTGAGCCTATATCAAGACCTACATGTAAAATGTTTTTCATCTTAAACTCCTTATTTTTTCGAATAATTTATGTGTAATTTATATGCTAGAATTATTAACTAATTGTTAACAAATAGCTTCTTGTAAGAGTAATTTTCTATTTTTGCACAAAAAAAGAATGATTTAGCTATCATTCTTTTTATAATTTATTGTATTTGTAATAGATGGTAGAATATAAACCAAAAATGGCATGCACTTCCAAGCATTACGAAAACATGAAATATTTCATGAAAGCCAAAATGTTTAAAGTTTATTTTAGGCCATTTAAAACCATAGATTAAACCACCCATTGTATAAAAAATACCACCGGCTAAAAGCCACCATAAACTTGCAAGCATATTTAATTCTTTAAATACACCGATTAATGGAAATATTGCAATTACGATTGCCCAACCCATAGCAATATAGATTGATGTTGTTATAGCTCTTGGAGCTTTAATCCATAATGCAGATAATAGTGTTCCTGCTATTGCAAGTCCCCATATAACTCCGAAAATGCTCCAACCCCAAGGTCCTCTTAGAGGAATTAAACATACTGGAGTATATGATGCAGCAATGAATATGTATATCATTATATGATCAAATTTTCTAAATACTGTAATTGCTTTTTCACTTACATTTAGCCAATGATAAAGTGTACTAAATAGATAAAGCAAAAATAAAGCAACTCCAAATATTGTAAATGATACTATATGATATGCATTACCCCAAATTGATGAAAATACAATTAGAAGTACCATTGCAACAAGAGATAGACCAGCACCAATACAGTGAGTAAGTCCACTAACTAAATCTCTTACTTTTGCCATATAGAATATAAATTCCTTTCAAATAATTTACCCTAATATAATACTACAAAAATGAGGATTAGTCAATAAAATAATTTTTAAAAATATTACATCTAGTCTTTAGAACTAGATATAAATATGAATATTAATTTTTATGTTGAATATGTTTGTAAAAAAGGAGGATTAAATATGCAAAAATGGCTAATTTTAGGTGTTGTTTTAATAATCGTAATATTAACTACTGTGATTGTTTTTAATATGGAGATAGAGACTGATTATACACCAGAAGAAGAAATATCATGTGAAGAATTAAGAAAAACTTCGGTAAGCGTTTATTTTAAAAATAAGGCTTCAAATACTCTTGTTAAGGAAAATATATTAATAGATTCTAAAAAACTATTAAAAGACCCTTATAATGAATTTGTGACTATGTTAATTAATGGTTCTGATAACGAGAAATTTGAATCTGTTTTTCCAGAGAATATAAAAATGCCGTCTGTAAACTTTGAAAAAGGAGTTGTAAGTGTTGAGTTTAGTAAGGATTCGGGAATTTTAGAAGAAGGCATTGATTTGGAAATTATAAGGACGGCTTTATTTGATACTTTAAAACAGTTAAGTGAAGTTGAATTTGTAAGAATTTTAGTTGAAGGCCAAGAGTTGTAAAAGCCTTAAAATTATGATATTATAGTAACTGAAGTTATTTAAAAAGGGAAATAAAAGTGGAAGAAATAGAAATTTTTGAAGATGAAAGAATAGATGATCTTGAATATAAAGGATTAAAGATTATTCAAAATAAAAAAGGCTTTTGTTTTGGAGTTGATGCGGTACTTCTTTCTGATTATGCTAAAAAAATTAAAAAAGGTTCAACTGTAGTAGATATAGGTACTGGAACAGGAATTGTCTCAATACTATTATGTGGTAAAACAAACCTTAAGAAAATTTATGGTATTGAAATTCAAGAAGAAGTTGCAAATATGGCTAAAAGAAGCATAAAACTTAATGGATTAGATGATAGATTTGAAGTAATAAATGCTGATATTAAGGATTGTTTTGGTAGTTTAGAAAAGTACAAGTATGATGCGGTTGTTACTAATCCACCATATAAAAAAGTTGATACTGGTGCAAAAAATATTGATAAAAGACAGCTTATTTCAAGACATGAAGTAGAGTGTACTTTAGAAGATATTATTAAAAATGCGAGTCAGTTTTTAAAAGACTTAGGTGAGTTTTATATGGTTCATAGAGCTGAGAGAATTGTAGATATTTTTTGCACTTTAAGAAAGTATAAGTTAGAACCTAAAAATATTAGATTCGTTCATCCAAAGATTGGTGAAAAGCCTAATTTAGTGCTAGTTAAAGCTGTTAAGTGTGCTAAAGAATTTTTAAAGATTGATGATCCGCTTGTTATTTATAGAGAAGATGGCGAATACACAGATGAAATATATGAAATTTATGGAAAGAAAAGGAAATAAGTATGAAAGGTAAATTATATTTAGTAGCAACTCCAATTGGTAATTTAGAAGATATAACTTTTAGAGCTTTAAAAGTGCTTGAAAGCGTTGATTTAATTGCAGCAGAAGATACAAGACATACTTTAGGTTTATTAAATCACTTTAATATTTCTAAACCACTAATTAGTTATTATAAACAAAACGAAAAAACAAAAAGTGAAGTTTTAATTAATAAATTATTAGAAGGACAAAACATTGCAGTTGTGTCTGATGCTGGAACACCAGGTATTTCAGATCCTGGAGAAGAGATAGTAAAAGTTGCAATAGAAAATAATATAGAAATAATTCCTATACCAGGAGCTTGCGCTTTTGTAAATGCTTTAATTGCTTCAGGATTTTCAACTAGAGAATTTAGCTTTATTGGTTTCTTATCTGCAGAAAAGAAAGAGAGAAAAGCAAAACTAGAAGAGCTTAAATATGAAACTAAAACATTAATCTTTTATGAGGCGCCACATAAGCTAAAAACCATGTTAGAAGCCGTGTTAGAAATTTTAGGAGATAGAAAAATTGTGCTAGCTAAAGAACTTACAAAAATTCATGAAACTTTTATAAGAGATAATGTAAGTAATATTTTAGATAATATTGATACAATAAAAGGTGAGTTTGTAATTTTGGTTGAAGGTAGTCAAATTTCTGCTCAAGAAATAGAAAATAAAAAAATCAATGAATTATCGATGGGCGAACATTACGAAATGTATGAAGCCCAAGGCTTTGACAAGAAAGAAATAATCAAAAAAATAGCAAAAGACAGAGGTGTAAATAAAAACGAGGTATACCAGTATTTTCTAAGGAAATAAATACAATAAATAGGTTTTTTTATAAAGCCTATTTTTTTGTAAATTTTTATAAAAAACATTTATTTTTTCGTTAGTTATTTTTTATAAAAAATTGTGGGGTATAGAAGACGTTAAAAAATTTTACTAAATTTATGTTTAAATGTTGTATTTTATAGCTTAAAATGATATATTAAATGTGTAAAAATGGAAAAATAGAATTGTTTTCTGGAGGTTTTATGGGTAGAAGAAGTGGAAGAAGATATGATGATACCCCAAAACTTAACAAAAAGAAGGTTTTGGCGACAATTTTAACTATTGTTGTAATAGGAATGATTATTATATCTTTGAATAATCTAATTACAAATGAGAATAAAACAAAAGATGTATCAGCGCTACTTACGTATATACCAGTGTATGAGTCTGGAAAGTGGGGAGTCATTGATAATAAAGGAAATCAGATCATTAGAACTGCATATGAAGAAATGATCATTGTTCCAGATGAAAACGAAGATTTATTTATATGTATCTATGATGTAAATTATAGTAATGAAAC
Source organism: Candidatus Scatovivens sp. (assembly GCA_045602645.1). Lineage (GTDB taxonomy): Bacteria > Bacillota > Clostridia > TANB77 > CAG-508 > Scatovivens. The sequence goes on from JAZSBZ010000047.1 coordinate 8,787, forward strand.
ATATAAAACTAAGGTATTAAATGCAGAAGGTGAGAAAATCTTAACAGGTTTTGAAAACGTTGAAGCAATTGAAAATACTGATGGAGCTAACGTTTGGTATGAAGAAAACATACTTAAATATAAAGAAAATGGAAAATATGGTTTAATTACTTTTGAAGGAAAAGAAGTTGCTGAACCAATATATGATGAAATATATGCAATTCAAGGGATTGAGAAAAGTATAGTTCTTGTTAAAGATGGATTAAGAGGATTATTAAATAGCAAAACTCATGAAATCGTTATTCCAGTTGAATATGTTGAAATTACTAACATTTCAGATTCTTATGAAGATGGATATATAGTTAAAAATCAAGATGGAAAAATTGGAGTAATAAGCTCAGATAAAGCTCAAGTATTAGAATTTAAATATGACGAAATTAAAAAAATCACTGAAAACGACTATTACGTAGTAGTTGAAGGCGAAAAGACAGAGATTGTAAACAAAAAAGGTGAAGTAGTTTTAGATAAAGGATTTGATTCTGTAGTTGATATGCAAGCAGAAAGATTTATCGTTATAAAAGCAGGTAAATACGGTGTTATATCAGATGAAGGAACAGAAGTTATTAAATCAAATTATGAAGATATAAAACATGCTTACTCAAATTATTATATAGCTAAAAAAGATGGAAAATACGGTATTTTAGACATTACAGAAAACACAGTATTATCATTTGATTATGAGAAAATATCATATATAGATGAAGCTGACTTTTTCCAATGTGAAAAAGAAGATTATAAAGCAGATATTTATGATAGAGATATAGTAAAAGTATTAGAAAATGTGATCGTTTCTGAGATTAATATAGATGACGGATATCTTAGAGTAAGAAGCGGTAGCGAGTACAAATATTACAATTTTAAATTTGAAGAAAAAACAAACAAAGAAGCGTTAGCAACAAATACTTTATTCTTAGTAAAAGAGAATGGAAAGTATGGTTATGAGAACAAAAATGGTGATAGAATAGTTGATTGCATATATGATGATGCAAAAGAACAAAATAAATTTGGCTACTGTGCTGTAAGCAAAGATGGAGTATGGGGTGCTTTGAAATCAGACGGAACAGTAGTTGTAGAGCCATCTAGAGACTTAAGTTCATATCTATATGTTGACTTTATTTCAGAATGGCACAGACACAGTGATTTACAGTTTAACGCATATACAAAATAACAGAAGAAAAAAGGGGTAAATAGTCTTGGAACTAATGACAAAATATCAATATACGTACTTTATTCATCCGTATATTATAGAAGAAAGTAAATATGATAAGTATATTCTAAAGCTATTAAAAGACAAGAAATGTACTTTTAAAGTGTTTGAAAAAGAGAAAGATTTAGATATATATAACTTCTTTTTACCAAACATTAGAAAATATTTATTCCCAACGTTTGATCTTAGGGGCGACGAGCTTAGAAGCTTTGAGAAGATGGATGATGGTGAGAAATTAAAGATGATTATGAAAGATCATGTAGCATATTTCTCATATGATCTAGCAGAAGATATACAAGGAAAAGTTGGGACAGAAAATGGAATATTCTTTAAAATAGAAGGTATTGAATTAATTTGTTTTGATTCAGGAATATGTTTCTTTACAATGAAAACACACCTTGAAAATACTAATAAATTCATGGATTTGCTGGATTTTAACTATAGATTCAAGGGTATTACATCTGAGTTTGCATCTTTAAAAGAGTATGAAAATATCAAGATTCAAACAGATACTTTTAAAGATATGAGTGATTTATCAGAACTAATAAATCAAATAACAGGAATCTCTTCAAAGCCTAAGGCTACAAAGGAAGAGAGTGTTATTAATTCTCAATTTTATACATATTCATATGTATGTGTTGAGACAAGTAATTGGAATGAAAAAACAGACTTTATTAATATCGAAAATGACTTTCTAAAGTTTGCAAACGTGCTTCCAAGTAACTATAACTCGGATTACAACAAAGCAAATATAGAGCATAACCTTCATATAATAGAGAAGCTTAAATATGTGAAAACAACATTATCTAATACAAGTTCTAATATAATGTGCTCAGGTATTGATACTTATAACTATACAAAGCTTCCATATGAGTATGAAAATCAATATTTCTACTTATATATATTGTCTTTATATAAGAAACTATTCTTAATGAAGCTAAATGTAGACTTTAAAGAATATGATAAAATTATTAAAATGAAAGAAAAATTCGTTAGTTTTACTAAATTGTTATGGAATAAAGAGGTTACATTAGATGATACTGGATCACTTTATTATAAAACACTTAATAAAACGCTAGTTTTAGACGATTTATACCTTGAAATTCAAAACAAATATGAAGTAATATATAAAGACCTAAACATTGAAAAGAATAATGTTTACTATTCAGTAATAGTAATTTTACTTATATTTTCGCTTATTTTTAACACTGTAAACATATTGTTTTTAATGTATTTGTTATCATAGAATAATTATTAAAAAACGCGGTCTAAAAGGTCGCGTTTTTGTTGTAAAGGAGCCTAAATGAGAGTTTTAGTGGGTACAGATATAATCGAAATTGATAGAGTGAGGAAGTTAGTCGACTCGCACGAAAAAAATGTCTTAAAATCGATTTTCACGCTTCAAGAAATTGAATATTGTGAAGCAAGAAAGGTACAAAAATATCAAAGTTATGCTGCGAGATTTGCTGCAAAAGAGGCTATTTATAAAGCTTTGAGCGAATTCGTACCAGAAAAGTATAGTTTTACAGATTTTGAAGTAGTAAATAATGAGAGAGGAAAACCAGAAGTTCGTCTAGGCTTTGAAATTAAAGGGCTAGAGCAGATAGATATTTCACTTTCACATTGTAAAGAATACGCAGTTGCATATGTTTCTGCAATAATTAAGGAGAATTAGATGGAATTTTTTGATACACACGCCCATTATAACGATGAAAAGTTTGATGAGGATAGAAAAGAATTATTAAATGAGATTTTTAACAATAATGTTACGAAAATTGTATGCGCTCGGATACAATGTTGAAAAAAGTAAGATGGCTCTAGCAATTGCGGGCGAATATGACTTCGTATATGCTACTTGTGGAATATCTCCAAATGATACAGAAGACTTTTCAGATGAAAAGATCGAAGAAATAAAAAAATTAGCGTTTGAAAACAAAATTGTTGCTATTGGAGAAATTGGTTTAGATTACTATTGGAACAAAAATAACAAAGATTTGCAGAAAAAAATATTCGAAAAACAGCTTGAAATAGCCAATTTCGCAAAAAAACCAATTGTAATTCATACTCGTGATGCTTGGCAAGATACTTTAGAAATTTTGAGGAAAAACCCTGTGGATAAAAAAGGAATTTTTCATTGCTGTCCTTTAAATCAAGAATTAATAAAAGAAGCTGTAAAGCTAGGGTTTTACATATCTTTCAGCGGTAACGTCACATTTAAGAACGCAAAATCAGAGCCTTGTATAAAACTTGTGCCAAAAGATAAGATTTTGATTGAGACAGATGCTCCTTATCTTACTCCTGAGCCATTTAGAGGTAGAAGAAACGACTCAATTAAGGTTAAATATGTAGCACAAAAAATAGCTGAAGTGCTTGATATGACTGAAGAAGAAGTTGCAAAACAAACATATGAGAATGCACTTAGAATTTTTGAAATTTAAAATGATTAAAATAAAGAGTTTTAGAACCGACTGGGTTTTAAGACTCTTTTTGTTTTTTGTCCACACCTGAAAATTTGTGGATAATTTATAAAATTTGATAATTTTACTTTTAAATTTTTTTTGAAAAAAATGAAAATTTTAAAAATAATTAATTTGAAATAAAATTTTTGTGGAAAAATTTGTGGAAAAACATAAAATAAAAAAATAAAAATTGACCTCAAAATATTTATTTCGTAGAAAAAATTAAAATTTTGTCGAAAAAAGTAATAAAAACTTAATAAAAAGGGGTCAAAACACGCCAAACGATATTCCCTAATTGTTTTTGACACGATTTGGAAAACCTTGAAAAAAGTGCTATTGAATATTTTTTTGGAAATGCTATGATTATGCTAATGAAAAAATTTCAGGAAAATAATCAGGGAGGATTTATTATGAAAAGGAAAATGTTAATCTCAATTGCATTAGTTGTGATAATGCTATTGAACTGCATGCTACCACTTTTCGTGGTAACTGCAGCTGAAGGTGAAGGGATTCAACTAAACAGTAAATTGTACAGCGCAGTAAAAGAACAACTTTTAGATCAAAAGATACCTTTTACATGTGATGACATTACTCACACATTAACACTTACTGAAGAAAATAAATCTAAAGTATCTCAATTGTGTTTAAATGAAAATGCAATTGCAGACCTAACTGGTCTTGAGTATTTTACAAGTCTAGAAAAGTTAGAACTTTCTGGAAATAATATTACAAAAGACAGCAATTTAGGAGTGTTAAATTCTTTACCTTTATTATCTTACTTAGATTTATCAACAAACCAATTAGAAGATGTTTCTGAAATTGATGAGTTGATCAAATCTATACAAGATAAGAAAGGAACTGTATTGTTAAGTGGACAAACAGTTACTATTGTACATGAAGCAATTATTGATGAGGACGAGGGTTCAAATAATCAATCAATCGTTTCATATGAATTACCACTAATTTTAGAAAAAGCGGGTTTTGTAAAATCTGCGTGGATTAAACAATCTGGAATTCCAGAAGACGGATATAGTAGTCTAACACCAAGTTTATATTCAATCACAAATCCTATTAATAAAGAAAACAATGAAATTCAAATCAGAATTGCTTCTGATAATGGAGTTGCTTATAAAGGATTATATAAACTAGAGATCTACATATACGATGATCCAACTGAAGCTGCTAGTGCAGCAAACTTAAATCCAGCAGCAAAAAACATATTAAATGGAAGTAGATTCTATGTATATGTTGTTGTTCATGGAAGTGAAGATACAGCTGTATTTACACCAGACACAAATTTATATAAAGCAGTAAAAAAACAATTAACAGCTGGTCAAACTGAAAATGCTGAATTAGATAGTTATGCATATGCATTAGACAACGAAGGAAATCTTGCATTCCATACATGTTTTATGTTAAGACAAAATGATTTTATGGCATATTTATATCTTCAAGAAAGATTTAATAATGGAACTATGCCAGGCAACGCAGCAACAGGGGGAATGCCAGCTCCAGATTTTGTTTTAATTTCATTAGATGGCTTTAAAACAGGTATGATATTTGATGCTGAAACTTTTATGAAAAACGTTTCAGCAGATGATGTTTGTGCTGATATGATGGACGAATTAGCTAAATATGCTTATACAACTGAATATGAAGTGGTTGATTTAAGACATATTGGTATGGAAGGAGAAGTTTTCTTAAGAGAAGGCATTAAATTCCAAGCTAAAAGAAATCCAGAAACATTATATGTTAAAGCATATGATGATGCTAAAGTTTTCGTTATTGAAAACGAAGTATTAGTAAATAAAATTTCATCTTTAATTTTAAATAATAAAGAAATTAGAGATTTAAGCGGATTAGAAAAATTTGTAGGATTAGAATCATATTTAAATGTTTCTCATAACTACTTATCAGATATTGATCCAATTTACGAACTTGAAAAAGAAAAAGATGCTTTTGAAGCTAAAGTTCAAGCTAAATTTAGATATTGGTTAAGTGAAAGAAATGTAGGAGATACAGGAAACTTAACAAAATCATTATCTATAATTAAATCAAAAGAATCTAATATGAAAGCTCAAATGAAATTAATTAATAAAGCAGTAGAAGATATTGCTAAAATAATTAAAGATGCTTCAGAAATTAAAAAAGTAAATATTAAAGAAGAAGTTGTAGAGAAAAATGTAGAAGGAAATGCAAAAGTAAATGTATTACCTGCTACAGATGCAACAGCTGTTGCTGATAGTGTAACTATCGCACCAAGCAAAAATATCAAATTAAGAGTAGGAGCTACTCAACAATTTGTAGCTGCTGTATTAGGTGACAATTTAACTAATAAAACAGTTACATGGTCAATTACAGGAGCAAACAGTACAACTACAACAATCTCTGCTGATGGTTTATTAACAGTTGGAGCTGATGAAACAGCTGCTAACTTTACTGTAGTTGCTACATCAACAGATAACACAGCAATTACAGATGATGTTGTTGTAAACATCGTAACAGAACTTTCAGAAGATACAGTTTTAGAAGTATTACCAGTAGTAAGTGGTGTTAAAGCTGGTTCTACACAACAATTTGTAGCAGGTTTAACAGGTTCTACACAAAGCGCTAGCGATATTGAATGGTCTGTAGTTGGAAACAACAGTACAAACACAACAGTATCAGCTGCCGGACTTTTAACAGTTGCTGCAGATGAAACAGCTACTGAAATAGTTGTTAAAGCAACTTTAAAAGGTGGAACAGAAGTTAAAATTACTACAGAAACAAATGAAAATTACGAAAACGATTTAAAAGGAAAAATCGAATCTATAAATAAAATCTTAGATAATATTTATGGATATACAGAATTAGATGACGCAGGAAATATCGTAGAACATGAAGGTTATTTAGACTTTTTAAGAAAAGATATTAAAGAAATAAATTTAAATATAACAAATTATGAAGGATTATATCGTTATTTAACAGAATTATATTCTGTATATAATGATAATTATAAATTAACTTCATTATTAACTCCTGATGTAAATTATCAAACATTAGAAGAAGCAATTGCATATAAAAATTTACTTTCAGGAACAACAGATTCTGTAAAAGGAATCTATCAAAACCTAATCAATAGATTAGCTGAGTTATATTCTAATGATGCATTAAGCCCATTTGAAATGGAAATAACTGGTGCAATATTAGGAATTGACTATTATGGTTACAAAGAGGGAGAAAACCCTGTAACTAAAACATTCGAAAAATTCTTTGATAATGATGCTGCAGATAGATTATACTGGGCAAATCTTGTAGAAGAATATAGAATAATGGCAATGTTTACAGAAATGTACAACTATTGTTTAATTCAAAGAATGGAAAATGATAATACAATCGATTATCAATGTTATGCTGAAGAATATTTAGCAAAAAGAATTAAAAAATTCGAATTAGAAGGAATTGATGTTTCAGTAGAAAAAGAAATTCTAGAATATTTCGAATTAATGAATACATTCAGTGGAAGAGATGCAGATTCAAACCTTCAATATTTATTATTGAATTTAATAAGTATATTTAAAGATTTCCAAGAAGATTATATAGACTTTGAAAATGAAACTGATTATTGGAGTGTAGATCTATGTAGAGGACCATACACATACTTAGATGGTTTAAAAGAAGATATTTCATATTATGAATCATTAGAAGAAGTAGCAGCATTAGCTGATGTAGATCCAACAGATGAAGAAGTTAGATATGTATTCCAAAGAATGCAAGGAAGATTAATTTCATCAATAGATTTATATGAATCAGTTGATCTATATAATGAATACTTAAGTGAACCAAATTATTTATATTTATATGAAGAACTTAAAGCATTAGCAAGTAAATTTGTATATAATGCAGGTGAAGTATCAAGATATGTTGTTTTACCAGATTTAAGATCTTTAGATATTTCTTATAATGCTGAATTAACAGGATTCGAAAGAATTTCTGAATTAACAGGTTTAAGAGAATTATTCGCAAATGCTAACTATATTACTGATTTAACAGAAGTAAATTGGGAAGCAATGAAATATTTAAGAAAATTAGGATTAGCTTATAACTACATTACAAACATTACACCATTAGAAAAATTAGCTAATATCCAAGAGTTAGACGTAAGTCATAACTTATTATCAGGTAAGTTAGAATTCAATTTAACAAACCTACAAAGAACATTAAAAGAACTTGATTTATCTTATAACCAAATCGACGATATCGAAGCTATCATGAGATTCTTAGATATGTGGAGTAATGGTAACGATGGAAACTACATCGCTAGAGAAGATACAATCAATATTAATTTAAATAATCAAAATCTAGAAATTAACGTTGTAGATCCAATCTATTTAGATGAATATCCACAAACAGTTAATATAGATTTACCAAAAATCTTTACTCAATTATTAGCAATTGACGTAGAGAGAACATCTTTCGGAGAAACAAGCCAAAGCGGTAGAGTTGAATCTGAAGGTAAATATGTAACATTAAACACAAGAACAGCTGGAGATAAAAAAGGTGTTGTAGAAGTAATTGCAATGTCTGGAAATGGTACACCAGTTGAAACATGTGTTGGTGAAGGTACAAAAGCTACAATCAACTACAAAGTAGTTGCAAGAAGCGTATCTTTCGTAAGAGTTGAACCACACGAAATCGAAATGAAATTAGGAGCTACAGAGCAATTTACAGCTCATGTAGAAGGTGAAAACTTAAATGATACTTCTGTAGTATGGACAATTTCAGGACAAACAAGTGCTGAAACAGTTATCGCAGAAGATGGAAAATTAACAATTGGTGCTGATGAAACAGCTGAAACAATTTCTGTTACAGCAACATCTGCTTTTGACACAACAAAATCAGATACAGCTACAGTAACAGTATTTGAAAATAAACCAGTTGTAGTAGCAATGGAATTAACTCCAGCAACAGCTGTTGTTAAAACAGGTGCTACACAAGCCTTTACAGCTACAGTAACTGGACCAGAAGGAACAGATACAGCAGTTGTATGGTCAGTTGAAGGAAATGCAAGTGAAAACACAAAAGTTTCTGAAAACGGAGTATTAACAGTAGCTGCTGATGAAACAGCTGAAACATTAACAGTTAAAGCAGTTGCAAAAGCAGATACAAGAATAGAAAAAACAGCTACAGTTACAGTTGAAAAAGTTGTAACAAAAGTTGACAAAGTAAATGTTACACCAAGCGCAAACGTAAAAGTTAAAGCTGGTGCAACACAAAAATTCGTAGCTACAGTTGAAGGATCAAATGTAGCAGATACAACAGTTACATGGTCAGTTGAAGGTAACTCAAGTGCAAACACAAAAGTTGCTGCAGATGGAACATTAACAGTTGGAGCTGATGAAACAGCTAAATCATTTAAAGTAATCGCTACAGCTAATGCTGATAAAACAGTAAAAGCAGAAGTAGTTGTAACTTTAGATACAGCCGTTGTAGTAGACGGTGTAGAATTAGGATATAAAGTTGAAGATGAATATTTAACAACTGTAAATCCAAAAACACCTGTAAGCGCATTTAAAACAGAATTATTAGATAATGACGATTATAAAGTAATTGTAAAAGACGAAGATGGAAAAGTAATTACATCTGGTCATATCGCTACAGGAATGTTCGTTGAAGTACAAGACAAAGATGGAAACACTGTTGATGGCGGAAACGGATTATTAGTATTTGAAATCATCGTAATGGGAGACGTTAACGGTGATGGTGTTGCTAACTCATTAGATTCTATAGCTATAAAAGCTCATAGAAACGAAGTAAAAGGTCAAGAGTTAGTAGGAAGTGACCTAGAAGCTGCTGATATTAATGGTGATGGTAAAGTAAACGTTACTGATACAAAATTATTATTATATCATAGAGCAGAAGTAAAAGGATATAACTTAAACTATGCTAAATAATAGCAAGTTATAAAAAATTAATTACAGGACTTGGGCGATGTGAGCTTCGCCCAAGGACTTAAAAAGAAAGGATTATATGACAAAAAGTAAAGCCAAAAAAAGGTGTTGCAATTTGATCATATAAATGATATCCTTATGTTGTATAAGCAAATGAGGAGAATGGTAATTATGATGAAAAAAAATAAGTTAATATTATTGCAATTATTTGTTGCATTTACTTTGATTTGTTCAAGTGTATATGCTGCTGTAAATACAACTATAGCAGTTACAGCTTCTAAGAATTCGGTATTGAGAGGCGACACAGTTAGTGTAACTTTATCTTTAGAAAATGTAGAAGATGAAAAAGTTGAAGAAGTAGAAGGATATGTAAATTATGATTCTGACATTATCGAACCAATAACTTTTGAAAGCATTAAAAAAGATGCAAATAATAAAGTTAAAATCGGTGATGAAGAATTAGTAGTAGAAGATGTTACAAAAGGAAACTTAACAGCATCTTCAGGGTATATTGGATTTAATAGTGATCCATCAAGCGGAAATGATACTAGATTTGTAATTGAATTTAACAACGGAGTCACAAAAGATGTTGATTTAATGACAATTGATTTCAAAGTAAAAGAAGACGCTACATTAGGTGAGATCAAAAATGCTATAACATATTCAACATTTGTTGTTACTGCAGATGCAGAAACATCTGAAGAAATAACAAAAAATGTTAGCTTAACAGTAAAAGCATCTGCTCAAGCAGGAGATGACGATAACCAAAACCAAGCTGGAAATGGAAACGGAAATAACGCTGGAAACAATAACAATGGAGGAAACAACAACGGAGGAAATAACAACGGTGGAAACAATGGCGGAAATAACGGAAACAATAACGGTGGAAATGGTGGAAGTGGAGCTAACAAAAATACAAACACAAACACTAACCCAAATACAAATCAAAACACAAATACAAACAAAGCAGGAAATACAAACACAAATACAAAAGATAATACAGTATCTGGAACAAACTTACCTGCAACAGGTGCGAAAATGATAATAATACCTGCATTAGTATTATTAGTATTAGCTTATGTAAGTTATAAAAAATATGTTGATTATAGAAATGTTTAATATTTTCTGAAAAAAATAAATTAAAAAATTCCCTGGGAGAGATAGCAAAGGCTATCTCTTCTTTTTGCTTTTATAAATTTTTAATATTATCTTGCATAACTTTTTAAATATTGTTATAATTATCATAAATTAATAATACGGAGGACATTAATATGTGGTTAATTATTATACTAATAGTGATCGTTTTTGTAATCATTGGATTATATAACGGTTTAGTTCAATCAAGAATGAAAGTTAAAAATGCATGGAGCCAAATCGATGTTCAATTACAAAGAAGATTTGATTTAATTCCAAACTTAGTTGAAGTTGTTAAAGAATATACAAGACATGAAGAATCAACATTAACAAAAATTGCTGAATTAAGAACTTCATGGGCAAATGCTTCATCAGTTAGTGAAAAAGCAAACTTAGATAGTGAATTATCAGGAGCTTTAAAAACAATTATGGCTGTTTCAGAAAATTATCCTGAATTAAAAGCTAATCAAAACTTTTCTGAATTACAAGAAGAGTTAAGAAATACAGAAAATAAAATTTCTTATTCAAGACAATTTTATAATGATAGTGTTACAATGTATAACACAAAATTACAAGTTGTACCAACTAACATAATTGCTGGTATGTTTAACTTCAAAGAAGAAGAACTTTTCAAAGTATCTGTTGAAGAAGCTAAACAAAACGTAAAAGTTGATTTTAGTAAATAATATTAAAGCCGTTATCTATGTTGGATAACGGTTTATTTTTTATAAAATGTTCATATTATTTTAACATTTGTCAAGTATTATATTTTTTAATTTGATGAATAAAGTACAGTATTTACAAGGGGGATATGACTGTGTACGAAGATATTAGAAAAAATAAAATTAAAACAGGAATAGTAGTGTTCATGTTTTTAACTATGATTACACTTATTATTTATTATTTGTGTCATGCTTTTGGATATGGTGAATCAGCAATGTTTATTGCACTTGCTTTTTCAATAATTTCTACAGTGGCAACATATTATAATTGTGATAAAGTTGTTCTTGCTTCTGTAAGAGCAAGACAAGCAACCGAAGAAGAATTTACTCAATTGAATCATATTTTAGATGGGTTGATGGTTGCATCTGGTTTAACACATAGACCAGGATTATATGTTATGGATTCAGATCAACCAAATGCTTTTGCAACAGGTAGAGATCCAGAACATTCAGTTATATGTGTAACAACAGGGCTACTTGACAAGTTAGATTATTATGAGTTAGAAGGTGTTATTGCACACGAACTTGCTCATGTTAAAAATTATGATATAAGATTATCAGCAGTTATTAGTGTTATGGTTGGATTTGTTGTTATGCTTTCAGACATGTTTGTAAGAATGACTTTTTATAGTCATAGAGATAATGATAGTGACAATAAAGGAAATGCGATTTTAATGATTATTGGTTTAATCTTTTTAATTATTTCTCCAATTGTTTCTAAATTAATTCAACTTGCTGTGTCAAGACGTAGAGAATATTTAGCAGACGCTACAGCGGTTGGTTTTACTAGAAATCCAGATGGTTTAATTAATGCACTTATAAAAATTAGTGGTGATCCGTCTGAACATGAAGTTGCAAGTAATAGTAATGCACATATGTATATAATTACACCATTTAAAGATAAAAGAAAAAGTAGTAATTTGTTATCAACTCATCCAGGTATTGATGATAGAATTGAGGCGTTAAGAAATTTAAAATAATAATTTAAAAATTGCAAAAATATTAAAGACACAAAATATGCTATAAAAGTATGTTTTGTGTCTTTTTTTGAAGTTTAGATATCATTGACAAAAAATATCTTTAATAGTATAATTGCGTTGCAAGTTCAAGGAGGAACAATTATGAAAACAGAGGAAAGATTATCAATAAAGATAATTAGAAAAATTGTTTTCTTAAGTATTGTTTTAATTTGCTTACTTACAATAGGAGTCTTAGCATCGAAGTCTGAAGTTAACTATGTAACTATAGTTTATCCAGAAGATTATGAAACAACGATAATGACTTCTAAAGTTGTTATATCAGAAATTTTATCTGAAAATCATATTATAGTTTTACCTGATGAGGTGGTGTCACCATCACTTGATTCAAAACTTGATATAACAAAAACAATAACTATTTCTAAAAAGTCTGAAGAGAAAGTTGTTATTGCAGAAAATGTTGAAAGTGTAACTACTGAGGAAATTTTAGGAAAGTATGTAACTATTACAGAAAAGATTATTGTTGAGCAAGTAGAAATACCTTATGAAACAATAACTAAAGATGTGTCTAAAGAAGGTACTGAAACTAAAAACGCAGTTCTTCAACAAGGCGTTAATGGTTTAAAGGAAATTAAATATAAAGTTAGATATCAAGATGAACAAGAGATAGAAAGAATTGTTATATCTGAAACAGTTTTAAGAGAACCAATAGATAAAATAGTTCAAATTTCTACTAAGGTTGTATCAAGATCAACAAGAGCTAATGCACCTACACCAGCTGCATTAGAAGCAAGTGTTGCAGGTATTGAACCTAAAGTTGTTAATCTTAATACATCAGCATATTGTGCTTGTATGTCATGTTGTGGGAAGACAAATGGAATTACAAGTTCTGGTGCTGTAGCTAAAGAGTGGTATACAATTGCTGCTGGACCTGGTTATCCAATTGGAACGGTAGTTTATATTCCAGCGTTAGCTGATAAACCAAATGGAGGATGGTTTGTTGTAGAAGATAGAGGTGGGGCAATATCAAATAATAAAATTGATATTTATATGGGCTCACATTCATCTGCAATTATATTTGGTAGAAGAAATTTACAATGCTACGTATATTAAAATTAAAAGGAAGCGAAAGCTTCCTTTTTTCAATGTTTCTTTTTAATTACAAATTAGGATTTGTATTGTTTTTAGTTTTGGTTATGGATATAATTAAAATATATTATATCATAGGAGAATTGTATGAATAGTAAGGAATGGAAGAAATGGTTATTTTGGTTTTCCTTCGCTGTTGCTTCAATTGCTGTGTATAAAACGGTTGATAGTGTATCGATAGTATTTACAGAAATTATGAATTTCTTTGATATACTAATGCCATTTATATTAGCAGGATTGTGGGCATATATTCTATATATTCCTTGTAAAGGTACAGAAAAAATTGTTAAAAAATGCAAATTGAAATTTATATCTAAACATGCACGTGTAATAAGTATTATTATTGTATACGTTATAAGTATACTATTAATCGTTTTAACTTTTAAATTAATAATACCAACGGTATCTGCAAGTATAACAGATTTAACAAAAAACATTCCAGTATATTACAATAGTGCTTTGAAATTTTTCAATAATCAAGATGAAGATTCAATTATTGGAAAGTTAAATTTAGGTGATTATTTATCTAACATTCCTAATTTAAAAATAGGGGATGAAATAGCTAAATGGTTAGATTTTGAGACTGTACTTGCATATGTAAAAGGAATTGTAGGAACAACAAGTCTTATTTTTGATGCTTTTGTTACATTTATAGTTTCAATTTATTTGTTAGTAGAAAGAAGCGAAATAAAAGAATTTATTGTTAAAGTATCTAATGCATTATTTGATAAGAAAGTGAACAAATCATTAGCCAAATATTATAATAAAACAAATCACATCTTTTTTGCATTTATAACAAGCCAAATATTAGATGCGTTTATAGTAGGTATTACTATTTCAATAGTAATGTCTTGGATGGGTATAAAATACGCTCCGCTTCTTGGATTTATAATTGGTCTTTTCAATATAATTCCATATTTTGGAGCAATTGTTGCAGTTATTTTATCAGTAATAATAACAATTTTTACTGGTGGTATAGGACAAGCTATTTGGCTTGCAATTATAATAACTGCCCTTCAACAAATTGATGCTAATATCATTAACCCAAGAATACTTGGAAACTCATTAAATTTAAGTCCGATACTTGTAATTTTTTCAGTTACGGTAGGTGGGGCATATTTTGGAGTTTTAGGTATGTTCTTAGGGGTTCCAGTTGCAGCAATTTTAAAAGCTGTTATTGAAGAAATGTTAGAGGCAAAATTAGAGAAAAAAGAATCATAAAAAATTAAAGACTATTATCACTATGGTGATAATGGTCTTTTTTAGTTGTACTTAAAAGTGTTTACTATTTCTGTAAGTATATTAGAATTTTCATTTTGTTTTTCCTTTGGATATATAACATTTGTAATATAATAACTGTTTTGACCTTGACACCATATAACATGCATGCATAAATTTGATGGGTAAGTGGTGCTTGTGTATTCAAAACTATAAGTATATCCAATTGCAGAGTTAAAATGTAATTCTTTAAGTTCCGAAATTTCAACTGTATTATTAAAGTTTTTTATATAATTTTCTTTATCTTTTTTTGCTATATCATATAGATTTTTGTCCGAAATAAGATCTTTCTTTTCTACAAGAATATTTAAATTTTTATCTGATCTTAACTCTAAAATATACCTCTGATTTAAATCAAATTGCTTTAATCCGTAAGTTTTATTGAAAGTTAATATAATATCTTTATTTTTATCTTCAAAATCTATAAATTCATTTTCGACCTTTGGAGGAGTTATATCATTTTGTGTTTTTTCTTTTTTTGGAATAAAAAGAACTACTGAAATAACAACAAGAAAAACGACACAAACTGCTACTATAGCGATTTTTAAGATATTTAATTGGCTGTGAAAGTGATATGGTTCGTTCATCTTTTTTCTCCTTTTTTAACTACTATAAAATAACTTATTTAAAAAATCAATATTCAAAAAAATAAAAAAACTAAAATTTTGTCAAAAAAAGTTGTTAAAACCTTGAAATCCCTAAGAAAATTTACAAAAAAGTATTGACGAATTACCATAATATAAGATATAATATTGTAGTAATTTTATGCAAATATCTAATGAGAGGAATTGAGTAAAAGAGGAACTATTTCGATATTTTGTTTTTTGGCAGGGACAAAACGTTGAAATAACAACCTTTTATTGCAAGAGGGACTTGTTAGATGATTTTATACACTGACCTGCTAAATATATAGAGAGGTGGTATTTTATTTTGGAAAAAATAAAAGTAAAAGACGTTGTACACGAGAAATGTGTACGTAAAACTTTTTCTAAAATTGGAGATTTCGTAGAAATCCCTAACTTATTAAAAGTTCAAAAAGATTCTTATGACTGGTTCATTAAAGAAGGTCTTGGAGAAGTATTAAGAGATATTTCACCAATCGTAGATTATTCTGGAAACCTAGTTTTAGAATTCTTTGATTACTACATGGAGGAAAAGACAAAATATACTTTAGAGGAATCTAAAGAAAGAGACGCTACTTATTCTACAAGATTACACGTTAAAGTAAGATTAATTAACCGTGAAACAGGAGAGATTAAAGAGCAAGAAATCTATTTAGGTGACTTCCCACTTATGACAGAAAGTGGAACTTTCGTTATAAATGGTGCAGAGAGAGTTGTAGTTAGCCAATTAGTTCGTTCACCAGGTTGTTATTATGATTCAACATATGACAAAACAGGTAAAAAACTATATACTGCAACAGTAATGCCAATCAGAGGTGCTTGGATTGAGTATGAAACAGATAGCAATGATGTATTCTGGGTAAGAATTGATAGAACAAGAAAATTACCAGTAACATCACTTTTAAGAGCTATTGGTTTAGATACTGATGAAAAAATTATCGACTTCTTTGGTGAGGAAGATAAAATTTTAGCAACAATTGCTAAAGATCCAGTTAAAACAGCTGATGAAGCTTTAATAGAAATCTATAAAAAATTAAGACCAGGAGAATTACCAACAGTTGATGCTGCTAGAAATTTATTTGATGGATTATTCTTCGATGGTAGACGTTATGATTTATCTAAAGTTGGTAGATACAAATATAACAAAAAATTAGGATTAGCATCTAGAATTGCTAACCATATTGCATATGAAACAATCGTAAATCCAGAAACAGGAGAAGTTTTAGTAGAAAAAGATGAGAAAATCTCTGCTGAAGTTGCTAAACAAATCCAAGATGCTGGTATTAACGTAGTATTTGTTAATATTGAAGGTAAAAAAGCTAAAGTTATAGGAAATGGAACAGTTGATATTAGAGCTTTCGTTGATCCTAAAATAGCTGAAGACTTAAAAATTAAAGTTGATGTTAACTATGCTGTATTACAACATATTTTATCAACAACAAATAATGAAAAAGAATTAAGAAAAGTTATTGAAGAAAGAATTGAAGAATTAATTCCTAAACATATCGTTACAGAAGATATGCTTGCTTCAGTAAACTACTTATTAAACTTAGAATACAACACATTTATTTCTGATCCAGCTAAAGCTAAATTAGGTGTTATCGATGATATCGATCACTTAGGAAACAGAAGAATTAGATGCGTTGGTGAATTATTACAAAATCAATTTAGAATTGGTTTAACAAGACTTGAAAGAGTTGTTCGTGAAAGAATGACATTACAAGATTTAGATGTTGTAACACCACAAAGTTTAATTAACACAAAACCTATTACATCATCTATTAGAGAATTCTTCGGAAGTTCTCAACTTTCTCAATTCATGGATCAAACTAACCCATTATCAGAATTAACTCATAAGAGAAGAATTTCTGCATTAGGACCTGGTGGTTTATCTAGAGAAAGAGCAGGATTTGAAGTACGTGATATTCACTATACTCACTATGGTAGATTATGTCCAATTGAATCTCCTGAGGGACCAAACATCGGACTTATCTCAGCACTTTCAACTTTTGCTATTATTAATGATTATGGATTTATTGAAACTCCATATAGAAAAATTGAAAAAGGAACATGCAGAATCACTGATGAAGTTAAATATATGACAGCTGATGAAGAAGACCAATATATTATTTGTCAAGCATCAGAAGAATTAGATGAAAATGGATGTTTAAAAAATAAAAGAGTTAGAGTTAGAGATCGTGCAGAAATTAAAGAAATTGAAAAAGAAAAAGTTGATTATATCGACGTTTCTCCAAAACAATTAGTTTCTGTTGGTGCTGCTATGATACCTTTCTTAGAGCATGACGACGCTAACCGTGCATTAATGGGATCAAACATGCAACGTCAAGCTGTTCCATTAATGATTACAGATTCTCCAATGGTTGGAACTGGTATAGAATACAAAGCTGCTAAAGATTCAGGAGTTATGGTTCTAGCTGAAGAAAACGGAATTGTAGAAACTGTTGAAGGTGACAAAGTTGTTGTTAAAAACGAACTAGGTCAAAAAAGAACATATGTATTAAGAAAATTTAAAAGAACAAATGGTAGTACATGTATTAACCAAAGACCAATTGTTAAAGAAGGAGAAGTTGTTAAACGTGGAGACGTTATAGCTGACGGACCTGCTACAGACAAAGGTGAAATGGCTTTAGGTAAAAACTTACTTATCGCATTTGCTACTTGGGAAGGTTATAACTATGAGGACGCTATTCTATTAAATGAAAGATTAGTAAAAGAAGATGTTTTAACATCTATGCACATAGAAGATTACGATTGCGAATGTCGTGATACAAAATTAGGACCAGAAGAAATCACAAGAGATATACCAAACGTTGGTGAAGATTCTCTAAGAGACTTAGACGAAAATGGTATTATCAGAATTGGTGCTGAAGTTAGACCAGGTGATATTTTAGTTGGTAAAGTTACTCCAAAAGGAGAAACAGAATTAACAGCTGAAGAAAGATTATTAAGAGCTATCTTTG
>JAZSBZ010000048.1:0-8810 GCA_045602645.1 Candidatus Scatovivens sp.
AAAATTATGCAAAAAAATAAGTGCGAATAAATCGCACTTAAATTATTTATTAATCTAAAACACTTCTTGCTGAAATAAAGCGTGCATTATAATAACTATTTGTATTAACGTTATCTATTACAACACCTCTTTCAGGGTTTGCAGCATGAACGAAATCACCATTTCCAATATGAATTCCAACATGCCCTACTTTAGACATTTCTTCATTATAGAATATTATTAAATCTCCAGGTTTCATATCATTTCTTGCAACTTCTGAACCAGCATTTTGTTGACTAGCTGATGTACTTCCTAAAGAAACACCATATTCTCCATATACATATCTTGTAAATCCAGAACAATCAAATCCAGATTCTGGTGTCTTACCACCTACAACATATTGATATCCTAAGAATTGTTTTGCAAATTCTACAAGTGAAGTATTACTTGCTGATAAAATTGTATTAACAGTTTCATTTTTACTAGAATCAACAACTGTTGCATCAACATATTCTTCCCTAGTTTCATTATCGCCTCTTGAGCTTACGCTATCAGATGTAATAGTAACTAATTTTTTATTAACATATCCTGATACATCACTTGCTTTAAATTTATACCAATCACCATCTTCTGCAGTAATTGTTATTTTATCATCTAAATCTAAGAAACCAACTACTTTTCCAGTTGAACTTGCTGTAGCTCTTACTTTAGCTGTTTCTACATTTACTTTTCCTATTTTATTTACACTAGTTTCATTTGATGTAGTTTTATTATCTTCTACTTTGTTTTCTACTACAGTATTTTTAACAACAGTATTTTTTACTGTATTATCTTTTTTAGCTGTATTAGTTGTGTTAGTTGTATTTGTAGTATTTGTTTTATCACTTACTGTATTTGTTGATTCATCTGGTTTAATTGTATTTGAATCAACTACAGTTGCATCTGATGATTTTATTTTGCTTTTTGGAATCCATCCAGTAACAGTTCCATCTGTTACATGAAGCCAATTATTCATTTCACCAGTTTTCATTAATGTCTTTTCAGCGCCAAATACAGATAAAACTCTTGATGTCATATTTGGTAATACTCTAACATTAACATCAGCATTTGTTACTAACGCACCATCTAATGTAGCTATTTGATTATCATCATTTGTAGTAGTGTTTGTTGTATTTGTTGTGTTTGTATTTGCTACAGTATTATTTTTAGCTTTATTTGTAGCTGTATTTTTTACTGTATTTGTTTTATTTGAAGCTGTATTTTTTGTAGTATCTTTTTTAGAATCACTATCAACCTTGATAAATTCTTTTTTTACATATCCTGTTGATCCTGATGCTTTGATTTTATACCAATCACCTTCTTCATCTATTATTTCAACTTTATCACCTTTATAAATAACTGTTAAAATATCAGATGTTGTATTAGCTTCTTTTCTAATTCTAATACCATTTCCATCAACTTTACCGGTTTGAGCGGCATTTGAAATACTAACACACATAATTAACAACAAAGCAGTAATAAAAACTAATCTTTTAAAAACTTTCATAAATTACCTCTACTCTTCGTTTTTTAAATCTAATTTAATATGTACTTCCTCTAATTGTTTATCGAATACTTTTGAAGGAGCATTCATTAATAAG
This sequence comes from Candidatus Scatovivens sp., assembly GCA_045602645.1. Taxonomy (GTDB): domain Bacteria; phylum Bacillota; class Clostridia; order TANB77; family CAG-508; genus Scatovivens. Next base: position 1,620 of record JAZSBZ010000048.1, read on the forward strand.
TCTCTAGCTTTTTTATTTTTAGGGAACGCTATAACCTCTCTAATATTATCCTCTTTAGCTAAAAGCATAATGATTCTATCCATACCTGGAGCAGCACCAGCATGTGGTGGTGTACCATAACTAAATGCATTAAATAATGCTCCGAATTTCCCTTTTACATCTTCAACTGTATATCCAGCAATTTCAAATGCTTTAACCATTATCTCTTGGTCATGGTTTCTTACAGCTCCTGATAAAATTTCATATCCGTTACATACAGCATCATATTGATATGCATATATATCAAGTGGATCTTTAGTCATTAATGCTTCTAATCCACCTTGAGGCATACTAAATGGATTGTGATTAAAATCAATTGTTCCTTCATCTGATAATTCATACATTGGGAAATCTACTATAAAGCAGAATCTATATACGTCTTTTTCTAATAGATCTAATTCATTTCCAAGTTTAATTCTAACTCCACCAGCAATTTTTACTGCTTTATTGTATTCATCACCAACAAAGAAAATTGCTGAATTAGGTTTTACATTCATTCTTTCAAAAATCTTAGCTTTTCTATCTTCATCTATAAATTTACTAATTCCACCTGTTAAGTTTCCATCTTGGTCAACTTTTACCCAAGCTAAACCTTTAGCATCTAATTCTTCTACAGCGTATTCTGACATTTGATCAAAGAATTTTCTTGGTTTTTCTTCCATATTTTCTGTTACGATAGCTTTAACAGTTTTATCTTTAAACGCATTAAACTCTGTTCCTTCAAAGATATCTGTTAAATCAGAAATAGTTAATGGGTTTCTTAAATCTGGTTTATCTGAACCATATTTTTCCATTGCTTCTTTATATGGAATTCTAATAAATGGACCTTCGTCAACTTTCCAAGTTGTATTTTGTTTAAATACTTTTGGAAGAACTGTTTCAATTACACCAAAAACATCTTCTTGTGTAGCAAAACTCATTTCAAAGTCAAGTTGATAAAATTCTCCTGGTGAACGGTCTGCTCTTGGATCTTCATCTCTAAAGCATGGTGCAATTTGATAATATTTATCAAATCCTGATACCATTAACAATTGTTTAAATTGTTGTGGTGCTTGTGGAAGTGCATAAAATTCACCTGGATGTAATCTACTTGGTACTAAAAAGTCTCGTGCTCCCTCTGGTGAAGAATTTGCAAGTATAGGTGTTTGAACTTCTGTAAATCCTAGTTCATCCATTGCATTTCTAAAATCTTTTAAAATTTTAGAACGTAATTTTATATTTCTATGAATTCTTTCATTTCTTAAATCTAAGAATCTATATTCTAAACGTAAATCTTCTCTTACCGTTTGTCCTTCAACATTTATTTCAAATGGTAACGCATTTTTACATTTTCCAAGTACAGTAATAGATTTCGCAACAACTTCTATTTCACCTGTTGGTATTTTATCGTTTTTGCTTGTTCTTTCTACAACATCACCTGTAACTGTTAAAGTACATTCTTTTGTTACATCTGTGATATCGATATCATCAGATACAACAATTTGTGTTATTCCATTTTCATCTCTTAAATCTAAGAATACCATTTTTCCTAAATTTCTTATTGTTTGTACGAATCCTGCAAGTCTTACTTCTTTACCTGCATCTGATAATCTTAACTCACCGCAATTATGATCTCTATAAATATTTGCCATAAGTTGTCCTCCTCTATTTTGAATTTCAAAAAGGCGTTATCCACCATTTTGTCTTATAATGTGGATACATTATATATTATTTGGCAACATTTTTCAATATAATCCTATATTTCTTTTTCATTATTTTTTCTTTACAATTAGCTATTTTCCTCATAAAAAAAGAAAATCCCCCGTGAACTCACGGGGAACAACTACGAGTTACATATTCTTAATATAATGCTCTATGCATAAGTTTTCTCAAACGTCTTGTCCTGCAAGAAGTAAAGCTCTTATTACTTGCTTCTCTGAGCGAATTCTTATAATCTTTGACAGCTTCCTCCACCATCTTTTTGAGCATTTCTACAATATGTGCTGGAATCAATTTTTTTACTGAACCTGGAAGATTATCGTAAAAACGTTCTAACTCACACAATTCTTTCTTTGTATGTTTATCAGCAAAGCAGGTTGTACAAACGCCTTCGATATAATTGGTCGCATATATTGCATATCTTTCTGCAGTTACATCTCTTTTGGCTGCAACGGTTACCATATCGATATTAACGAAACCTTTTTCAAGTTCGCTCATTAATCCATAAGCAATCATAGCTGCATCAAATTCAGCATAGTTTTTGACATTACATGCATACATTTCAACTCCAGAGTATTTCTCATTGAACTCAGTAGCTCTGTCAACAGCATATAAAATATCAATTTTTTCCTGAATTTCAGGCATTGCACGAATGGCATCATTCTGCCAAACAAGAAGTTCTTCCTCTTTGTTTTTTAAGGTAGCAAGTTCTGCTTCATAATTACTTACTTTTTGCTTTTCTCTATCTAGCAAAACCTGTCTCTTTTTAAGTGCATCTTCGTATGCTTCTTCTTCTCGTTTAATCATCTTGATCAAATAGATTAAAGCTACTACTAAAGCACACACCAAAGCAATTTGGAAAACAATAGTTACAACACAGAATCCAAAAGCTTCACTTTTGATTAATTCTGAATGAATTACGGCGTTGATTACGCTCATAATAACAACTGTGCACACTGCAACAAGCATTAATAAGTTAAGTACTCTCTTCTTCGTCATGTCTTTTCCTCCAACAAAACTGTTTACTGTTAATAGTTACAAATTCTCTCTGTCTGGTGTCCCTCCTTAGAACGTAAAATTTGGAGAATATAATTTTAATGCTATTCTTTATTATACCATAACTTATCAAAAAAAGCAAAAAAATGCCTCTAACAATATAGTTAGAGGCTAATAGTTATTATTTTTTATATAATATTAATCTGAATCCCCAGTATGTTCCTGATGTTTCTTCTGAGTATCCTGTATGACTTCCTGGTGTTCTACTTAAATTAGCACTTCCTCCACGTACAACTCTGTGTATTGCTGAAGCACCATTTGTACCTTTGAATATCTCTGTTGTCCATTCTCTTACGTTACCAGCTAAGTCTGATATATTTTTAACTACGTCTGTTTGTGTTGTTCCTGTTGGATAAATTGTTCCAGAATAATTACCATAGTTTGTTACTGATGAGTAATTTGTGATTGATTGATCAATCCATTCTAGTGTTGTATCCCATGCAAAACTATTCATTAAAGCTGTATCACAATCTGTATATCCAAATGCTTCTGCTGCTTTAACTGAGTAATCATTTGCATCTTGATATGTTAAATTTGTCCATGGAATTTTTCCAGACATTGATGAAGCTACTATTCTTCCATCTAATTGATATTGTGAAGCTTCAAATCTACCAATATAGAATCCATAGTTATTTGCAACACTATTTACAAGTGCAGATGCTGTACTATTTGACTCTTCATATTCAACACTAAATATTGTGTTACGTGTCATTTTTCCTGTTGGAACTGGTACCCATACAAATTGATTTCCTGCTTTATCTTCTATAACAAATCCTTCATCTACATTTTGATTTAAAACTTCAAATCCAGCAGGTACATATGGATTTGTTGCAGAAACTTCTTGTATTTCTGTAACAGATATTTCTGATGAAACAAATTCTCCATTTACACAAATTGCTTGGAATGAATATGTTCCATTTTTTGCTACTATATAATTAGCTACATCCCCTGCAACTGAATTTCCATCAGGAAGAATTATTTCTTGAACTCCATCTGGATCTGTTGTTGTTGCATATGCTGTAATTATATATTGATTACTATTTTGTTCATCTATTTCTTTACTTAAATTTAAAATAACTTCTGATTCAGAATCTCCAGTTGTTGGTCCTCCTGGATCTACCACTGGATCGTCTGATGCTATTATATTAAACATCAAAACTCCTAACGCTACTACTACGATGACTAATACAGCGATTATAACAGGTGATAATTTTCCTCCCATACGCTTCTCTCCTTAAAAGTAAATTTTTCATACAAATATTAAATCATATAATAGATTTTTTTTCAAACCTTTTTAATAAAATTATTAATTTTTTATTAAAAAATAAAAACAAAAAACGAGGCATTATTTTGCCTCGCATTTTTTATTTTATTTACTCTGCTGGATAAACACTTACTTGTTTTTTGTCTTTACCTTTTCTTTCAAATTTAACTGTTCCATCTACTAAAGCAAATAAAGTATCATCACTACCGATTCCAACATTAGTTCCTGGATGTACGTTAGTTCCTCTTTGTCTTACTATAATATTTCCAGCTTTAACTATTTGTCCATCAGATTTTTTAACACCAAGTCTCTTTGACTCACTATCTCTTCCGTTCTTAACACTACCTTGACCTTTTTTGTGTGCCATGAAAGATTCACTCCTTTCGCTTTATAATTTTATTTATATCACACTTTTTTATTTCGATATAATTTGATAAGCAGTTTTAACTATTTAGCTGCTTTTTCTGTTTTTTCAGCTTTTTCAGCTTTTTCTGCTTTAACTTTTATTGAAGTAATTTCTACTTTAGTGTAGTCTTGTCTGTGTCCTCTAGTTTTTCTTTCATTCTTTTTAGCTTTGTATTTAAAAACTAAAATTTTCTTTGCTTTACCATTAGAAACAACTTTTCCTTCAACTTTAGCATTAGCAACATAAGGATTTCCAACTTGTACTTTTCCGTCATTAGAAATTAAAACAACTTTATCGAAAGAAACTTTTTTTCCTTCTTCAGTATCTAATTTTTCGAAATATACTGTTTCTCCTTCTTGTACTTTGTATTGTCTACCACATGCTTCAATTATTGCGTACATTTAAAATGCACCTCCCTTTTCGTAATCTCGCTAACTTCCAACTTGGGTAACTACTTTAAAAATAGTATTTATGGACCCTAGTTAAGCAGTTTACAGTAATAAATTTTAACACTTTTCTCCTCACTTGTCAAGAAAAATATTTATTTTTTGCATGTTTTCTGCACTTTTTTGCATCTAAAACATGAAAAAAGACATCTTTCTCAGATGTCTTTTGCTATTTATCAATATCTATTTTGTTTTATCGTCTCTTTCTCTTCCACCAGGCGCTCTTTTATGATTTTCTAATTCTGATGCTGGTGTAGATTTTACATCAACGCTTTGTGCTCTGTCCATTGTAGAATCATTTCTGAAATCTGTTTTATCACTTGGAGTTAATTGAACACTTCTTTCAATTCTCTTAGATGTTAATTCAGCTTTCTCATTATTCTTTCTTTGAGCTTTTATTAATTCAACAGCATCTTCTTGTTTGATTGTACCATCTTTAAGTCCAATAGCTGCTATTTTTGTTAAGTTTGCTCCTTCTGTTTCTTCTACATATTGTTCTGGATCATCAGCAAATATTGTTTTCATAGCTGAACTTAATTTAGTTCCAAAATCTCTTAAAAATCCCATTTTCTTTCTAAGCTTAAGCCTAGTTTCACCTCACTTCTTTGCATAAAAATAACAATTCTACACTTATTATAACAAAAAAAGCCTTTAAAATCAAGGCTTTTTTCAAAAAATTATAAAATAATTTACATAATATTCTAGCTCATATAATCTTTTAATCTCTTGCTTCTACTTGGATGTCTTAATTTTCTTAATGCTTTAGCTTCAATTTGTCTGATTCTTTCACGAGTTACTTGGAATTCTTTACCAACTTCTTCAAGTGTTCTAGCTTTTCCATCTTCTAAACCAAATCTTAGTTTTAATACTTTAGCTTCTCTTGGTGTTAAAGTACTCATTACTTCTTCAAGTTGTTCTTTTAATAATGTATAAGCTGCAGAATCATGTGGTGCTGGTGATTCATCATCTGGAATAAAATCTCCTAAATGGCTATCATCTTCTTCACCAATTGGTGTTTCAAGTGAAACTGGATCTTGAGCTATTTTTTGAATTTCCATTACTTTTTCTACAGGAATTTCCATTTCTTCAGCAATTTCTTCTGGAGATGGTTCTCTTCCTAACATTTGTAGTAAATGTCTTGATGTACGAATTAATTTATTAATTGTTTCTACCATATGAACTGGAATTCTAATTGTTCTTGCTTGGTCAGCAATTGCTCTTGTAATAGCTTGTCTAATCCACCATGTAGCATAAGTACTAAATTTATATCCTTTTTTATAGTCGAATTTTTCAACTGCTTTAATCAATCCCATGTTTCCTTCTTGAATTAAATCTAAGAATAACATTCCTCTACCAACATATTTTTTAGCAATACTTACAACTAATCTTAAGTTTGATTCAGCAAGTTTTTGTCTAGCTGCTTCATCACCTTCTAAAACTCTTTGTGCAAGTTCCAATTCTTCTTCGAATGTTAAAAGTGGAATTCTACCAATTTCTCTTAAATACATTCTAACTGGATCATCAACGCTAACACCTTCAATATTAACAAGATCTACTTCATCTAATTTTATATCTTCAACTTCGCTTAAATCATCTAAGTCTGGCTCTAAGAAATCGTCATCATCTTTTAATACGTTAACTCCAACTTCTTCAAAAGCTTCAAAGATTTTATCAATTTGTTCTGAATTAGCTTCACCAAGTTCTGCTGCAAGTTCACCGTATGTGATTTTACCTTTTTCTTTAGCAGATGAAACAATTTGTAAAATTTTATCTTTTTCTTGATCTGGTTTTGCTTCTGCTTTAGTTTCTTCAACTTTTTCAGCTTTTTTAGAAGATTTTTTAGGTTTTTCTTCTTTAACTTCCTCTTTTACTTCTGCTACTTCAGCAAATTCTAATTGTTCAACTTCTTCTGTTTTTTTAGAAGTTTTTCTTTTCTTTGCTGGTTTTTCTTCAGCATTTTCTTCTTTAATTTCTTCTTTTACTTCTGATTTTTCAGTTTTCTTAGAAGCTTTTTTAGGTTTTTCTTCTTTAACTTCTTCTTTTACTTCCGCTTTTTCAGCTTTTTTAGAAGTTTTTTTAGGTTTTTCTTCTTTAACTTCTTCTTTTACTTCCGCTTTTTCAGCTTTTTTAGAAGCTTTTTTAGGTTTTTCTTCTTTAACTTCTTCTTTTACTTCTGCTTTTTCAGCTTTTTTAGAAGCTTTTTTAGGTTTTTCTTCCTTAACTTCTTCTTTTACTTCTGCTTTTTCAGCTTTTTTAGAAGCTTTTTTAGGTTTTTCTTCCTT
>JAZSBZ010000049.1:0-5058 GCA_045602645.1 Candidatus Scatovivens sp.
GCAGCTTGGCTTACTGGATATCCTAAGAATCCATAAGTTACGCTTTCACCAAATAATTCTTTCTTTTGAGCAATTTCTGTTTTTACAGTAGGATTTCTTTGAAGTCTAGCTATTGTTACTAAATTTGAATAAAATACTGTAAGCTCAGCTGTCTCTGGAATCATTGATTGAATATATATAGTTGTTTTCTCAGGATCTATTCCTACTGATAAATAATCTATTGCAACTTCTCTAACATTTTTTCTAACTTTTTCTGGATTATTAAAGTTATCTGTTAATGCTTGAACATCTGCAATTAATATATATGGTTCATATTCTCCACTTTCTTGCAATTCAACTCTCTTTTTTAGCGAGCCAAAATAATGTCCAATATGTAATTTTCCTGTAGGTCTATCACCTGTTAAAATTCTTTTTTTATTTCCCATCTCTTTTTTACCTCTTATCTTAAAAGTACATTTAATATTATACTGTATTTTCATTTAAAAATCAATGTTTTTTGACATTTTATGTAAATTTGTGTTATAATAAAAACGTTAACCCTATAGTTAACGGTGACAGTCAAACTCGACACATACCATAAGCTGCCCAGGCTTTACAAACAAATATAAAAAAACTGGGAACGAAAGTATAGTTTCTATACCGTAGGGAAAGGAAATGACATTGCTGATTTTCATCACAAATACGCCACAGACCTTCAAAGTAAACGAGTATATCGAATGCTCTTATGATGGTCGGTTTATCCAAACTAAACTCAATGGCGAAATCGTGCTGTCTCAGCCTGCCAAATTAGGTAACGCTTTTTACCTTGTGCCTCAGGGCCAGAAAAAGCCGCCCCTTCTCACACGTGCAGAACTTCCCACTACACGGGGAGCCAAAATCGCATGGGCACTATCCTTTATTGGAGACGAAAAAATGATGAATTCTCAAGCAGATTTCTACACAACTTACGATAATCTCGTAAAGGAAGACATCATCAGAAACATTGCCCTTACCACCAAATACGGTAGTTACGCGATTGCAATTGCAGACAAACACATCATAAATGTAAAACAACCCGAAAAAAGCAAAGTCAAAAAGAACAATCCTGTTCTTGCATGGATTGCAGATGACATCTCTTATGAGGATTTAAATCACCTCCTCGATGAGTATGCCAAACGCCGGTCCCTGCCCTGTCCTAAGGAGTTCTTTTTTCTCCTGTAATTAACGGACAAAACAAAATGCTCGCAGTGCCATATGGCCTGCGAGCGTTTTATTTTATTTTTTCCATATTATACGCATTGTATTAAATATTGTAATTAAAGTTACACCAACATCAGCAAATACTGCCATCCACATTTGAGCAACTCCTAATACACTTAATGTTAAAACTGCAATTTTTACAAATAATGCAAATAATATATTTTGTTTTATTATTTTATTTGTAAATCTTGATATCTTAATTGCTTCTGGAATTTTAGCTAAATTATCTGTCATAATAACTATATCTGAAGCTTCAATTGCAGAACTTGATCCAATTCCGCCCATTGAAATTCCAACATCCGCTCTTGCAATTACAGGAGCATCGTTTATACCATCCCCTACAAAAGCAACTTTTCCTTTTGGATTTGATTCTATTATTTTTTCAAGTTCACCATATTTTTCATTTGGTAACATATCAGCTTTATATTCTCTAATATTTAAAATTTTTGAAATTGATTCAGCAACTTTTTTATTATCTCCAGTAAACATCATAGTGTTTATTCCAAATGCATTTAATAGCATTATTGATTTTTTAGATTCTGGTTTTAATATATCGCTTAATATAATTGCACCAATTATATGATCATCTCTTTTTACATATATACATGTTCCATTTGTTTTTTCAAGTTTTGCTCCAGTTAATTCTGCATTTCCAACTTTAATTAAACAATTATCATATTTATATGTTAGACCAAAACCTGGAACTTCTTTAAATTCTGTAATTCTATCTCTATCAATATTTTTATGATATTTTTCTACTATAGCATTTGCGATTGGATGATTTGAATATGATTCACCAAATGCTGCAAACTCTAATACCTCATCTTCTGAATAATCTTTATCATAAACTTTTATTTTTACAATTTCAAATTTACCTTTTGTTAATGTTCCAGTTTTATCAAATGCAACAATCTTAACATTTCTTAACGCATCTAAATAGTTACTTCCTTTTATCAAAATACCTTTTCTTGAGGCTTTACCAATTCCAGAGAAATAACTAAGCGGAACTGAAATTACTATAGCACAAGGACAAGAAACAACTAAGAATATTAGTGCTCTATATATACTTTCAGAATATGTAAGATCCATTATATATGGAAGTCCAATTGCAACTAAAGCCGCTAAAATTAATACTATCGGTGTATATATTTTTGATGCTTTATTAACAAAAGTTTCTGTTTTTGCTTTATTATCTGTAGCATGTTCAACAAGATGTAAAATCTTACTTACAGTACTATCTTCATACTTTTCTGTAACTTTTAATGAAATTAGTCCATCTATATTAATACTTCCTGATAAAACTTTATCACCTTTTTTTACTACAGCAGGAATTGATTCTCCTGTTAAACTTGAAACATCAAGATTAGCATTTCCTTCAATAACAACGCCATCAAGAGGAACTTTCTCTCCTTGCTTAATTATTATTGTATCTCCTATTTTAACTTCTTTAGGATCAACTTTATGATCATGATTTCCATGTTTTAAATTTGCATATTCAGGTTTAATATCCATTAATTTAGCTATAGATTTTCTAGTATTATTAACAGCTTTTTCTTCAAGGATTTTACCAATTTCATAAAGAATAATTACCATTAATCCTTCAAATCTTTCACCAATAATAAAAGCACCAACACATGAAACTGTAACTAATAAATTTTCATCCACAACTCCATGTCTTAATAACTTTATAGAATTAATAAAAGTTCTGAAAAGTAATATAGCATATGCTAATACAATTAATGCTAAATCAAATGGTTTTGGAATTTCCACAAGTATTAATCCTGATATTATAAGTAATCCACAGACAAGTCTTAATACATTACTATTAACTTTTTTTCTTTCTTTAGATTTAACTTTATGCTCATGTTCACTTTCATGTTCGTGTTCATGATCATCATCATGATGTTTATTTTGTTTTTCAAAATCTTCTTCAGTTAATACTTTTACATCTGGTTCTAAAGATTTTACTATAAATTCTATATCACTAATATCTACATTTTCTTCTGATTCAAATGATAATTTTAATGTATTAAAATTTACTGAAACATTAGCATAATTTTCATTTTCTGATATTTTATTTTGAATTTTATTTGCGCAATTTGCACAATCTAAACCTTCAAGATGAAATTTATATTTCTTCAATGTGCTCACGTCCTTTCTCAAAAATCTCTCTAACATGGTCATCATCTAATGAATAATATACTGATTTTCCATCTTTTCTATATTTAACAAGTTTAGCTTGTTTTAAAACTCTTAATTGATGTGATATAGCTGAAGGTGTTGAATTAGTAATTAATGCTATATCGCAAACACATAGCTCTTCTATCATTAACGCATTTATAATTTTCATTCTAGTAGAATCTCCAAATACTTTGAAAAGTTCTGCTAAATCAAATATCTTTTCATCTGTTAATAATTCTTTTTTTACTTTATTAACAAGTTCAACATTTAACGCTTCAACTTCACAATTTAGTAGCTCTTCCATATTACCTCCTACATTTTAACATATGAGCAATCATTCATATGTTGTTTACATTATATGACTACTATTATATAAAGTCAACAAAAAAAGAGTCCATATTTGGGACTCTTTTTAGTATTTATTTTAGTAATCTTCTCTTCCTTCTGGTAATGCTGGATAATCAAGAACAACTCTAATTTGCATAATAAATCTAATTGTTCTAACAAATTTACTATTTTTAAATCTTTGCCATAATGATGGTTTAGCTTCAAATCTAGTTTCTTCGAAGAATGTATCCATTTCAGGTTCAGCAGCTGCTTCAACAACTGTTCCTCCTGTAACTGTTTCTGTAGCTTCTACAGTTTCTTCTGTACTACCAACTGTTTCTGTTGTTCCAGTAGCTTCTTCTACAGTTGTAGCTGCAGCAGCAACTTCAACTTTTGTTTCAACAACTGGTTTTGGTTCTACTACAGAAGCTTCTTCAACTTCTCCACCAACAACTCCAGTTCCATATACTTCATCAACAGGTGCTGGTATGTATTTTAATGCTTCAGCTATTTCAATACCGATATAACTTAAAGCTTTAGATTTATCTTCAATTCTTTCCATATCAATTTCAATATGTAAGTTTGATTCTAAATTACCAATTTTTGTATCTATTAACTTAACTGCTCCATTGTATTCATCTGTAGCTTTATCTTTTGCTTTTCCAATAACCGTTAAAGCTTCAGCAACATCAGCTGGATATTTAGATTCTAATTTTTTAACAATCTCTTTCCAGTTTTTAGCTTTTGCTTTAACTGCTGTTGTAGCATCTCTTAATACAGTAGCAAGTTTAATGTTTTTCTCTCTTTGTCTAATTAAATCTTCAACTTTCTTTGTATTTTCTTCAAATTGATTTGTTGCATATTCAACTAAATCATAAGCAGCTTTATAAACACTTGCTGGAAAATTCTTTTTCTTTGGATATTCTATTAAATATGTTTTAATAGACTCTACTAGATCTTTAAAATAAGAATCTTCCTCTAATTGAACAATTTGTTTTTTGCTGTTAGGATTAATTAATTTTTGCACTTTATCAATATTTGATAATATTTTTTCTTCCGTGATTACCATCTTCACGTTTACTATGCCTGATTTACCGAAAAATGACATTGTAAACTACCTCCTTCGTATCAATCTAATTAAATACTAAAGTAATTATATATTGTTTTCCGTAAAACTACAAGCATTTTTTGACTTTTTTCTATTACATTTTTGTTACATTTTTGATTATTTTTGTAATATTATGTAACATTTTTTTATTATTTCTATTTATAAATTTTATTATATAAACAAATAAAGAGCAATTGAAAATT
>JAZSBZ010000050.1:0-5371 GCA_045602645.1 Candidatus Scatovivens sp.
ATAATATAAAAACAAAACATTTAATAATAAACAAAAATCCATTTAGTGAGATTAAATTTGATTTAAATATTAATGAATAAGAGGTTGTTTATGGAAAGAAAAAGATTAAATATTAGTGAAATAATTGTATCACCAGTTTTAAAAGGAACTAATGATAAATATGTTTGGACAGGTGTTATTAGATCTGATAAAATTACACCTTATATTATTAATGATGATAAGAAAAGAGAAAACTTTACAAGAATTGTAAAACAATATGAGCAATTAATTGAAGAGTATAGACGTGAGAGTAGAGGTGTTAGAGGTCCATTAGTAACTAGAGCTAAAACTCCACAAGAGATGATGGAGCTTGAAAGAAAAATTGGTGAAATTGGAAATCAAATTAGAAATATGATTGGTAATCCAGATGAGCATGATATTGATATGGAACTTTTCTATGTTGAAGTTTGTAGAGATTATGAAGAAATAAAAGCTAATAATCCTGACGAATTAAAACATATGACTCGTAGCGCTAGAAAAACATTAGAAGAGTTTGAGGATTTTGTAAATTCTGAAGCTACAATCAGAGAAATTTATAGTGATGAAGAAAATAAATATTATGCATATCAATTTTTAACACATAAACAAGAAAAAACAATGGCTAAAAATTATGATGAAGCGCCTGGTATGCTTGTTAAAGTGCTTGAGTCAATTGCAGGTAAGGAAGATCTTTCAAAAGAAGAAGGAACAAAGATATTAAAAGAACTTGCTGCGCCAATTACTTTAATTGATCTTCAAGAATTGTTCCCAAATAAAAGATTTGCTGAAGTTGAATATGTTATTGTATTTAAAAATTATTTATTAAATAAAGGAATGTCACAAGAAGAAATTCAGGCAATGGGAATGGATGAGATTGTAGAAAAAGCAATGGATACATATAATAAAGATACAATTGATTTCCACTCAACATTAATGGCAGATGCAATTATAAGTGGTATTAGATATGTTGATGTTGAAAAATTCTTACTACTTTATATGCATCGTACTTTAGAGGCATATGATTTAATGGTTCCTAAAGTTGAAGAAACTGATGAGGAAATTTTAGAATTAGATGTCGTTAAAGAAATGAAAAAGTTAGAAGAAGATGCTGATGAACTTGCTGATAGATTTATAAGACAAGAAGCTTCCATAGATGCTGTTTTAGATAATACAAGAAGAGCTGATTATGTAATGAGAAAAATATTAGATACAGGAATTATTTCAAAAAGAACAAGATTTAATTCTAGACTTGAAGATGATCAAAGTGAAGTTTCTTTAAAAACAATTGAAGCAAGAAGGGAAAAATTCTGCGATGGAATTTATTTAACAGATATTATTAAATCAAATTTAGTATATAAAGCATTTATTAAACCTGAAGAATTAGGTACATGGAGTGATGAATTATTATCAAGAATGACATTAAGTTATAATGACATTAAAATTTTATCTTTAATTAATCTTGATAATATGAAAAGATTTTATGAACTTGGAATTTTATCAAAAGAAAATATTGGGTACATACTAGGTAGTGCTGGTTCTGAAGAAAGAGCAAGAGATGGTATAGAAGAAAATAGTGATATTCTAGAAATGAATAGAAGAGAGTTAATGCTTTCTAATGCAAAAGAGATGCTTAAATATTTATATACAAATGGAATAATCACAACTGAAGATATTGGAGAATATTTTGAAGGAAACGGTATTACAGTTCAAGATATTATTAGATTAGAAGAATCACTTCCTGAAGAGGATAGAAAAGGATTAGTTGAAGGTTTAGCTAAAGAGTTTGATGAAGAAATGATGCTTGAAAGATATAAGTATTATATCGAAACATATGTTGAACTTACTGAACTACAAAAAAACGATCCAGATAATACTGAAGCAATCGAAGAATTAAGAAAGAAATTAAATTTCTTTAGAAAAGAAAAAGAAGATGCAAGAGAACTTTTCTCAAGATATCATGTTATTCCTGAAGAGGAAAAAAATGAATTTGGAAATGACTTATTAGATTTATATTATGTTGGATTTAATATTGATGATGAAACCGTTTTAAAAGAATCATTAAAAGAATTGTATGATGATGGTTTTATAGGTCTTGATAATATTGCATACTTAGATCCAGATTACATTATTCCACTTTTGGATAAGTTAACTTTAGAAGATGCAAGTAAAATTAAAGCAGGAATAAGTTATGAAAAATTAACAGAAATGTTCGATAAAATATTTGATGAACCAACATTTACTGATGAAAGAAGATTTATTGCTGTAATGAACTTCTTTGGTGATGATACTAAAGAAGATTCAGAAGCTAGAGAATTTTATCTTGCAATGCTTGATAATGATGCTAAGGAAAAAAGAGGAAGAAAAACAGGAGTAACAAGGGGACCTGGAGATGGAACATCATTACCATCTAACAAATATGTATATCCAGATTTTGTTAAATGGAAATTTTATAAAGCACTTGATAAAGATGTAAGAGTAACAAGATATGCAAATGGTTTTGTTGAGTTTGCGTCTTCAAAATTAGATTCAAGAATTATTGAAAAATATTATGATGGAAATAAACCAGCATATGGAACAGCAACATATATTTTGTCAGAAGATGAATATAGACGTAATGTTGGTGATTTAGTAACAATTGATTATAAAGGTAACATTTTAGAAAGTGCAGCATTAAGAGAAATAACACCAAGACAAGATAGAGTAGCACACAGAACACAAAGTGCAGACAGAACTTGGATGCATGACATGATTAGATATTTTGGAATAGATTTAGAAAGAATGCAAGATTCTAGATATTCAAGTGAAGAATTAGAGGAGTTAAAAGCAGTTCTTGAAAAATATAAAACAGAATATGAAATGATAATGTAATAAACTTTTTAATAAAAGATGTTGATTTTTAAATATTCTTATGGTAAACTATAGAATAGTTAATAGACAGAAGAAAATTGGAGGTTTTTTACAGATGGAAATAGTAAAATATATAATCATGATAGTATATACAGTAGTATGCTTATCATTAATAGTTTTAGTTACAAAACAATCAAAAGAAGATAGTGGTGCTTCTGGAACTATCGTTGGTGCCTCTGCTAATAATTTTTATGAGAAAAATAAAGGTAAAACAGCAGAAGGAAAAATGAAAAAAGCAACAATTATATTAATGGTACTTTTTGCAGTATTAACAATTGCATTAGGAATCCTATATGTTGTTTAATTAGAATAGATAAAACAAGGGGCAGTAATATACTGCCCTTTTTAAGTGTAAAAAAATGAAAGGATAAAAATGGGAAAGAAGAAAAATCAAAAGATAGAAGGTATCTTTAGAGCTAATGAAAGAGGATATGGTTTTGTCGAAGTTGAAGGAATGGATGAAGATTTATTTATTCCATCAGGTAGTACAAATAGAGCTTTAAATGGAGATACAGTACAAGTTGTTATATTCAAGAAAAAAGAAGGAACAAAAAGAGCAGAAGCTAAAGTTGTTAAAATAGTTAAAAGAGAAAGAGAAACTGTTGTAGGTATTTTCCAAAAATCTAAAAACTTTGGATTTGTAGTTCCTGATGATAAGAAATTTGGTACTGATATTTTCATTTCTAAAAGTAAATGTAAAGAAGCTAAGACAAACGATAAAGTTATAGCAAAAATAACTAGATATCCTGAAAAAGGTAAAAATGCTGAAGGTGAAATCATTGAGATTTTAGGTAATGTTAATCAAGCTGGTGTTGATATGCTAAGCGTTATTAAAGAGTTTAACCTGCCTAATGAATTTCCAATATTTGTTAAAGAAGAAGCTAAAAGAATATCTCAAACAATTGATGAAAAAGACATAGCAAATAGAAGAGATTTAAGAGATCAAATAATTTTTACAATAGATGGTGAAGATGCTAAAGACTTAGATGATGCTATTAAGGTTTCAAAAACTAAAGATGGCAATTATATTTTAGATGTTCATATTGCAGATGTTAGCTATTACGTTAGAGAAAATTCTGAACTTGATAAAGAAGCAATAAAAAGAGGAACAAGTGTATATATGTTTGATAGAGTTATACCAATGCTTCCTTTTGAACTTTCAAATGGTATATGTAGTTTAAATGCAGGACAAGATAGATTTGCTTTAACTTGCTCAATGGAAATTGATCCTAAAGGAAGTGTTGTTTCTTGCGATGTATTTAAATCAGTAATTAGAGTAACTCAAAGAATGAGTTATACTAATGTTAATAAATTAATTAATAATTTGGATGAAGAATTATCAGCAAGATATGCTCCATATTATGAAGATTTTAAACTAATGGAAGAACTTGCTTTAATTCTTAAAAATAGGAGATTAAATCAAGGTTATTTAAATTTAGATATTCCAGAAAGTAAAATTGTTTTAGATGAAGATGGAAAAGTAATTGAAGTTAAAAAATATGAGACTACATTTGCAAATGAAATTATAGAACAATTTATGCTTACAGCAAATGAATCAATAGCTGAAAAATTTTATTGGCTTGAAGCTCCATTTATCTATAGAGTTCATGAAGAACCAGATATGGAAAAAATTGAAGAAACAAATAAATTCTTATTCAATATTGGTGAAAAGATTAAAGCTTCAAAAGATAATATTAAACCAAGAGCCTTTTCTGATGTATTAGAAAAACTAAAAGGTACTGAATATGAAAAAGTTATTTCAACATTAATATTAAGAACTTTAAAAATAGCAAGATATGAATGTGAGAATAAAGGACACTTTGGTATTGCAAGTAAATATTATTGTCACTTTACATCACCAATTAGAAGATATCCAGATTTATTTATTCATAGAGTAATTTCTGAATATTTAGAAAACGGTTATAATATTCCAGAATATAGACTTGCAATTTTAGATGAAAAAGCTAAAAAATATGCAGAGACATCTTCTGATGCTGAGAAAAATGCAACTAAAGCTGAAAGAGATGCTGAAGATATTAAAAAGGCAGAATATATGGAAGATAAAATTGGAAATGAATATATGGGAATTGTATCTTCAATTACATCTTTTGGTATGTTTGTTGAACTTGAATCTACAGTTGAAGGTTTAATTAGATTTGAGAATATGGGAAATGAATACTTTGTTTATGATGAAAATAGAAAGACATTAGTTGGTGAAAGAACTGGTAGAATCTTTAAGATTGGGGATCAAGTTAAAATAAGAGTAATTGAAGCTAACAAACAATTAAGAAAAGTTGCTTTCGAACTTGTTGCTGACAAAAACAAAGTAGAACATGACTTCTTCTTTATAGATGTTGAAGAAGAACAAAATGAAAAAGAACAAGAAAATAAAGATGTTCAAAATAAAACAAATGAACCATCAATAGAAGAAAAATATTTTTAAAAA
>JAZSBZ010000051.1:0-5588 GCA_045602645.1 Candidatus Scatovivens sp.
CATAGAATTCATTTGTCCTAACACTTTGTACCTTAGCATAAGACTTATTGGAAGAAGAAAGGGCAGTGACTTGATTTCCTATGTCATCTGCCCCAATAACTTCTTGAATTAAGTAAATTATTTCACTATATTCCATCTTCAACATCCCAAGTGTATTCTTGTAAATGTCTTAAGACATCTTTTTGTAAAGAATAACTCCTAGCATACATTTCGGAATTAGGTACATCTATAAAACTTAAAACATATGTAATGATAGCTGTTTGAACTAAACTATCAGGAACATCTACTAAAGTACTGACTATGCCAATACTTTTCAAATCTAACTTTGCAGATTCTATCCAAGTATTAATCATATTGTCAAATTCAGTATGATTAATTCCTTGTATTTTTTTTATTTCATCTAGCATAGTCCACCTTCTTTCTTAATTTATTATACTGATGCTGCAGGTCTACCTAAAGCAAATGCACCAGGTTTTCCTTTTCCATCATAGATAGCATAAGCACCATAAGTTACTTTTCTACCTTTAACTGAAGATTCTCTGTCTAATCTTACAGGTGTATTTTCATTTAAGATATAGTATCTCATGTTTCCTGCCACAATATCTTTATTTTGTAGATATGGATCTACTTCAACACTAAATCCACTTATAGCTGGAACACCACTTAAATATGGATAATTTCCATTTTCATCTTTATATGATATTACATCTAAATTTGTTTCAGTAGAGATATATACTTTTGCACCTATTCTTGCATCTGCACTTAATGATCCATAAGTATTTAATACTCTTTCGATTGCATTAGCACCTGTTGTAACTGGAGTTAATCCATTTGTTACACCTGTAGGTTTTGAACTTCCATCTCCATAGATAACAGCATTGATAAGAGCTTTACCCATTTTGTTGTATAATTCATCTATAATGAAGTCGATAAATGAATCTACTGCCATTTCTTCTAACTTCCATGTGATAACAATATCTTTAGCTAATTCCCAACCTGTTAATTGTAGGTTTTTAAATTCAATACCTTCGTTTTTAGTATCTGTTAATTCAGCATACCAATTTGCATCATCTGCTTCAAATAGATATGGTAAGTCAACATTTCCTTGAACTGCTAACTTTCTAATATCTCTAAATATTGGTGATTCTTTAGAAATTAATTCTAATAATTCTTCTCTTACACTTGTAGGAATAAATAAACCACCATTATTAATTCCTTGAGTACTTGCATCGCTAGCTACGAATGTAGTTGCTGTAGTAGTTACTGCATCTCCTAATGCTCTTTTTTCATCTTCTGTAAACTTATCTTCTGATAAGCCCATTATTTTTTTTGCCCAAGCAGAACGATATTCCTTGCTTGATAAATCAAATCTTTTTTCTTCCATTTTCTTTTCCTCTCTTTCAATTTTATTTGCTTTAGTTAAATTTTTCTCTAAAGACTTTAATTCTTTTTCTTCTTCTTGAATATCTTTGATTTGCTCAAGTTCTTCATTTAAAGCATCAACTTCTTTATTAAGTTCTTCTACTTTATCTAAATCTTCTAAACCATTAAGTTCATCTCTGATTTCAAGTTTTCTTTTTTCAATTTCTTCTAGTCTTGTCATTTTGACCTCCTTATTTTTATTTGATCTCTTTTGGGCTGATTCATTTCCCATTATTGCCATTCCAGCATTTATCAAACAATTTAGTTCACTATTCCAGCAAACAAAAAACAAGCCATTCCAACTTGTTTTTCATAATTGTATTAACCTAATTTTTCCATTAGTTCTTTTTTCTTTTCTTCTAGTCTTGCTTTATCTTCATGTTCTTTTCTTAATTTATTTCTTTTTTCCATGAATTCATCGTTTTGATTTCTTGCTACACTTACATCAGTTGCATTGTAGAATGGTTGGTCTACTACTGATACATCATACAATTTTCCTATTTTTAAAATAGTTCTTGTATCAGTATCATAATCATAATTATCTTCTTCAACTGAAAAAGCAAAAGATTGTTTATCTATTAATTCACTTTTAATAGCATTAAAAATGTTTTTATGATCTGTAATGTTATCTTGTAAATTTGCATTCATCATTAATCCTGTTTCATCAGTATTTAATTTTAAACTACCATTTCTAGTTCTAGCTAATACTATAAATGAATCATTGTGATTGTATCTTAAAACTA
This sequence comes from Candidatus Scatovivens sp., assembly GCA_045602645.1. Taxonomy (GTDB): domain Bacteria; phylum Bacillota; class Clostridia; order TANB77; family CAG-508; genus Scatovivens. Next base: position 2,166 of record JAZSBZ010000051.1, read on the forward strand.
CATCACTCATATCAGTTTCATCTAATGCATGTTTATCAATTACTTCTGTATAACCATATGTTTCAGGACTATTAAATACTACTGCATATCCTTTAATCTCCATTTTTTTATCTTCTGTTTCTTCTGCTCTAAATTGTAAGTCTAATTTTCTAATTTCCTTCATCGTTTATATCTCCTCCTTCTACCATATTATTCAATGTATCTGTGTGGTTTTGGTCAATTAATATGACATCGCCACCTTCAATTGGTGCTAAATTAAATACTTCTCTTTGTTCATTGACTGTCATAATATTATTACCATATCTTACAAGTTCAATTTTAGTTTTATTACTTGCATATTGTAATCTATTACTTTCAAATATTATTTCATTACCAAAATATATTTCAGTAGGTGTAAATAATTTATTTGAAAATTCTAAACTCATTTGTAATCCTATTGGTTCTAAAACACTTTCATAAAAAGCATTCCATTCATCTTCATTATATTTACTTTGAATAATATTTTCATTAACACCAAAATAACTTAATACTTTATTATCATAAATTTTAATTTGATTATCATCAGCTGTTTTAGGATTAATATTTACTGGATCAAATGTTGTTGTTGCATCAAGTCCACCTATTCCACTATTATCACTATTGTCTACAAAATCTTTTACAAATTGATCTCTCATCTTTTTGACATCTTCTGGTTTTAACATTGCCTGTGTTGACTTTACAACACCTTTAATTGCAGAAGTAGTTTTAATAGCATTAATTAATCCTTCATCTAAAATATGTTTTAATGACAATGTTTTTACTATTGGTTCAGTTGAACCACCAAATAAGCCATTATCACTTACAAATCTTGTTAAATGAATACAATTATTATATGAAACAAATCTTTCCTTACTATTGCCAAATTTGAATTGAATATACATTTTATCACCATATTCATATAATGTAATTGTTTGATAACTTAAAGGATATAAACCAGTTATTTTATAATTTTCATCTCTTTGAATATAGATATAAGCATTATTATATAATTCTAATTCACTAATAATTTGATAATAAAATTGAAATGCATTTTGCAACTCATTTGGTTTTTTTGATAGCAATCTATATAAATTATCATTTAATACTTCCAATTTTTCTGGTGTTTTTCTAATATGTTTTGGATGCATTTTAGCAGCATTTCTAGCAATTGTGTCTACACATGTAATAACATCAATATCTGATTGAAATTTACCATTATATTTAGTAAATACACTTTTATAATTGTCTAATATTTGAAATGTTGTTGCAGTTGTAGGTGCTTTTGTGTCCTTATTATTACCAAATATTCTGCTGAACAAACTTCTATGTTCCATTATTTACCTCCTCATTAATATAATTCAAATATTCTTGTTGTTTATCAACAAAAATGCAGTAAGCATCAATTAAACTTACTGCACCATCTATTCTTTGCCTTGATTTTTCTTTATCAGGTTGAATATTCTCATTTGAATCCATTTTTACAGTAGTATTTGATAAACACCACTTTAGAATTGGATTATTATTATAATTTATCTTCTTCTCTATTAAATCAGCTTTCATAATTTTCATTGGTGCAGACATTGTTTTCATTCCTTGTCTTACTTCTACCATGTTAAAGCCGTATCCTTTCATTTCATCACACCAATATTGAGCATTCCAACTATCATATCCTACATACAATGGTCTTAAATCATTATCTCTTACTTCTTCTAAAAACCATTGAGTTACATCTTGATAATCTATTTTAGAATCACCACTTAATCTTATCCATCCTGCTTTTAACCATTTATCATATGGTATTCTATCTTCTCTAACTTTTTTCTCTAATAAATTAGTTGGAATCCAATACATTTGTTTAACTCTAATTTCTCCATTTTTAACACCTAGTAATGTAGCTGCTGTTAAATCGTGAACAGAACTTAAATCGACACCTGCAATACAATAAGTATCTTTCCAATCTGAATATATTTTTTCATTATTTAAATCATCAAATGTTAGCCAAGCATTTATTGTATTTTGTCTAATATTAAAATCTTTACATAATAAATTAACTAACTCAATTGGATTTGCTTTAGCTCTTTCTACTTTTTCTCTTAAATCCTTAATTGATTTAATACTTCCTAATGCTGGATTTGCTTTATACCAACTATCCTCATTAGTCCATTCTTTTTCATCATCTAATTCATAAATAATAGGTAGTAATGTTTCATCTTGAACTGCACCATCTATTACTTGTGAAGCATAATCATATTCAATGTCAAATACATTTTGTCTTATTGTTCCCATTGTAGATGTTTCTAATAATATTGGTTGGGTTCTTGCCGAGGAACTATCATACATTACATCTAAAAGATTTTTATCCTTCCATGCATGTAGTTCGTCACATACAACTAAATGTGCATTTAAACCATCTAGTGAATTGCTATCACTTGCTAAAGCTCTAAAAAAACTATCATTAGCATCATAATAAATTCCACCAATTAAACATCTAATTCTTTTTGCTAGTATAGGACTTTTCTTAATCATTCTTTTTGATTCTTCCCATACTATTTTACTTTGTTCTTTTTTGGTAGCAACTGAATATATTTCAGCACCTGCTTCACCATCTTTTGTAAGCATATAAGTAGCTATGCCTGAATCCAAAACAGATTTACCATTTTTTCTAGCCACAAAATATATTACTTTTTTATACTTTCTTAATCCAGTATCTTTATCTACAAACCCAAATAATGCTTGTAACATTGCTTTTTGAAATAATTCAAGCTTTAATGGTTTTCCAGCCCATCTACCTTTTGATTGCTTACAATACTTTTCAATAAAGTGAATACATCTTAAACTTTTTTTCTCATCAAATATATAAGTATGAGCTTCTTCAATTCCTTTATTAACAAAAGATACTTTATGTTCTTTCTTTATATTATTAACAAGTTTTTTATATTGTTTTTTTATTTTGTCACATACTTTATTTGGATTATCTTGAATCCATTTATAATATTCTTCAATAAATGTCATAATTAGCCAAGATCATCATCATCAAAGTTATCTTCTGTTGAATATTCATCTTTAGGAAGCAAATTTACAATATTGTTTATGCAAGATTGATAATTTTTAATCAACATATTGTATTGACTTAATGCTGGATTAGCTCTTTCAATATCATACTTACCTTGACACATATTTGTAACCACACCATTTTTTTTTATTTTCTTTTTTAATTTAGTTAGTGTGGTTTTCATAAATTTTGCTTCTTCAATTAAAGCTAAACCTAGTTTAGACTTATCAGTTCCCATATCCTGAAAAGTATCCTTAATTGAATTAATGTCAATTCCTTTGATTTTTCTCAAAATATCACTTCCTTTTTTAAATTAAGGGGGGTTTTATTACATTTTGTGCAAAAAATGTATC
>JAZSBZ010000052.1:0-9706 GCA_045602645.1 Candidatus Scatovivens sp.
CGTGAAGCTGCAATCAGATCATTACAAACAGCAGGATTGGATATAACAATGATTAAAGATGTTACTCCAATACCACACAATGGTTGTAGACCACCAAAAAGAAGAAGAGTATAATTTTAAGAGTTTATTTAATAAAAGAAATTTTTAGAAAGAGGTGTATTTAATAACATGGCAAGATATAAAGACGAACAATGTCGTATATGCCGTAGAGAAGGACAAAAATTGTTCTTAAAAGGTGCTAGATGTTATTCTGACAAATGTAGCGTAACAAGAAGAAACTACGCTCCAGGACAACACGGACAAAAAAGAACAAAATTATCTGAATACGGTACTCAATTAAGAGAAAAACAAAAAACAAGATCATTCTACGGAGTAGGTGAAAAACAATTTAGAAAATATTTCGAAATGGCTTCTAATAAAAAAGGAATCACAGGTACAAACCTTTTACAAATATTAGAAAGCAGATTAGATAACGTTGTATATAGATTAGGTTTAGGTGTTTCTAGACCACAAGCTAGACAAATCGTTACACACGGAAATATCGAAGTAAACGGAGTTAAAACAGACGTAGCTTCATATTTAGTAAAACCAGGTGATGTTATCGCTGTTAGAGAAAACAGAAGAGATAACAGCATAATCAAAGCTAACTTAGAAGCAGGAGCTGCTAGACCAGTTCCAGAATGGTTAGAATTAGATAGTAAAAACTTAAGCGCAAAAGTTCTTAGAACAGTAACAAGAGAAGAAATCGACTTACCAGTTGAAGAACACATGATCGTTGAGTTCTATTCTAAATAATAGATTAAATACTTAGGATACGTACGTAAGAGATATATTAAATTTTTTATAAGGGTTTTACGGAACCTATTAGGAGGTAAGAATGATTGAATTTGAAAAACCAAACATCGAATGTATAGAGACAGACGATAAGAGGAATTATGCAAAATTCATATGTGAACCATTAGAGCGTGGATATGGAATGACAATAGGAAATTCATTAAGAAGAATACTATTATCATCATTACCAGGAGCTGCTATAACAAGTGTTAAGATAAACGGCGTAGTACATGAATTTTCTACAATACCAGGTGTTGTGGAAGATGTTCCTGAGTTAATTGTTAACTTAAAAAACGTAAGACTTAAAGTTTTTGATAACGATGAAAAAATTATAAGAATAGATTTCAAAGGTGCTGGAGAAATTAAAGCTGCTGATATCGTAACAGATGGAACAGTTGAAGTATTAAATCCAGAACTACATATCGCAACAACTTCAGCAAACGCTGATCTACACATTGAAATGACAGTAAACAGAGGTAGAGGATACAATGTTGCTGAGAAAAACAAAAAAGAAAATAGCCCAATCGATGTATTACCAATCGACTCAATATTTACTCCTGTTAAAAAAGTAAATTATACAGTTGAAAATACTAGAGTTGGACAAATGGTAGATTATGATAAATTAACAATTGAAGTATGGACAGATGGTAGTTTAAAACCATTTGAAGCTTTAAGTTTAGCTGCAAAAGTTATGACAGGTCACTTAGAATTATTTATTGACTTATCAGAAACAGCTAAAAATACTCAAGTTATGGTTGAAAAAGAAGAATCTAAGAAAGAGAAAGTTTTAGAAATGCCAATCGAGGAATTAGAACTTTCTGTAAGATCTTACAACTGTTTAAAAAGAGCTGGTATTGCTACAGTTGAAGATTTAGCAAATAAATCACAAGAAGATATGATGAAAGTTAGAAACTTAGGTAAAAAATCATTAGATGAAGTTACTAATAAATTAATTGCCTTAGGATTAAACTTTACATCTGAAGAAGAATAATTATTAGAAGAAAGGTGGAGAACAAAAGTGGCAGGAACAAGAAAACTTGGAAAACCAACTGATCAAAGATTAGCTATGTTAAAAAGCCAAACTACTGATGTAATTTTAAATGGTAAAATAGTTACAACAGAAGCAAGAGCTAAAGAAGTAAAAGCTTTAGTTGATAGCGTTATAGCATTAGCTGTTAAAGAACATAAAAACTTCGAAGAAGTAGAAGTAAAAGTTGTTAAAGCAAAACTTGATAACAACGGTAAAAAAGTTACTGAAAAAGTAAAAAGCAAAAACGGAAACGAATATTTAAGAGTTGTTAAAGAAGAAAACATGGAAAAAAGACAAAAAGATATGCCATCAAGATTAAATGCTAGAAGAAAAATAATGACAAAAGTTAACAAAGTTGAAGGTGTTGACTTAATGGATAAATTATTTAACGAAATCGCTCCAAAATACGAAGGTAGAGTTGGAGGATATACTAGAATATTAAAAATGGAACCTAGAAAAGGTGACAATGCTGAAACAGCAATTTTAATGTTAGTATAGTTTGATAAGTGCTTGAAAAAGCACATTCAAAAATGCATAGAAAAAAAGAAAGCCGTAAAGGCTTCTTTTTTTTATTTAAATGTCCTGAAAATGGATTTTAAGACATTTTTATTTATTATTAACATTACTTATTTAATAAACATAAAATGTAATATAACTTCAAAATAATAGAAAAGGAGATATATTATGTTAGAATCGATAATTTATGGTCTTATTTGGTGTTTTTCTATATATGGAATGCTTGTTATGATACAAGAAATATTAAAAAAATCATCATATGATAAAATTAAAGAAAATGTAAAATTAATAATGCTGGTTAAGGATGCAGAAGAAGGAATTGAATCATACATAAGAGAAATATCTTTAGGAAGAAATTTTTATAATAACTTAGTTGTTATTGATTTAAATTCTGAAGATGAAACTGTTAAAATTTTAGAAGAATTAAAAAATGAAAATATTAATATGAAAATTCTAAATAAAGAAGAAGGTATTGATTATATTTTAGACCAAACAAAAAAGGCTTCAGTTTAATTTGAAGCCTTTTATTATTAATGTTCATCATGTGTTTGATCATCTTGTAATTTTGTTTTCTTTAAAACTTTTGGTTGTTCTTGAGTTCTATCTGTTTCTGCTGTTATTAATCCATAAACTCTAGCAGATGATGGCATTTTATATGTTCCTCCTGCAGGAGTGTTAGCATCAATAGTAGCTTCTGGATTTGATTCATGATCTCCATCAAGTGGTTGTCTAATACCGTCAGTTAAACCAGTATCATCAAATAAATCAATAATTTTGTCAGGATCTTTGATACCAGAGATTCCTTGGAATTTTGATCTATCTTCTTCTGAGATAATAACGAATGGTTGAGAATCTTCTAAATAATACCAACCTTTATCTTCATTATAAAGAACTACTTTTTTACCTGCTAAAACAGCATCTCTATCTTGGTAACCGAATCTATCTCTAAATTCTTTAAAACCAATACCAAATCTATCTTTAAAGCTATGTCCATAGAATTTTTTGTAAGATTCACCAAAGTTTCTAACTCTAATTCTATTTTTTCTAGGTCCATTCATACGTTTAAAGATATTTTTTGAAGTATATAAATCTTCTGTTAGTATTTCAGGATCATCGAAAGCGATGAATGTAGGTACTGTTAATCTATGATAAATTGTTTCATTTGGTTTATAAGCAAATTTGTGAGAAGCCATACCGTGTTCTGCAAAGTCATCTTGACGTTTTGTTCTAAATTGATATTCTATTGTGTAGTCATGTGATAATGGAGCAATTATATATGCTGGAGTATCCTGTGACTCGATATAATCAGAATAATCTGGAACAACACATGTATGTAAACTTTGGTATCCACTAAATTTTGGCCATCTTACATAATCTTTTAAAACTGAATCTACATGTTTAGACTCAATAGATTTTGGTCTGCTTTTTGGTACATGTATATGTGTTACATCAGATGTAACACTATCAGAAAAACCAGATTTAGAAGGTCTTTCTTTAAGTTTTTCAAGTTTATTTGGTGAATATCTAGTATTAACTGGAACAAATCTGAATTTACCTGGTTCTGTTTCATTAGGTTCAGTTTGTGGTTGATCAATACCGTGATGTTGCATTAAATCATAATATACTTGATATAAGTAATTACATTCAGCTTCTTCACCAAGATCTTTTATATATTGTGGTGGATCTACGATAATTCTAAATCCAATTAAATCTCTTAAACTTTCATTAAAATATCTTAAATCACGATTTTCATCTAAATATTCTGTAACTTTTTCTTTTATTTTTTCTACAACACCAATAGGTGATTTAATTCTTCCACTTGCATATATAACAGGAGGTTCATTTGTCATGTTGTATTTTGCTGTTAAATAAGCAAAGTCATCATTAAATGTTGTAACAGCAGATGATAAGAATGTTTCATCTGTAGCAAACTCTGCTGATGGAATATAAGAAATGTTTTTATAATAAGTTAAGGCATTATATATTGCAGAATATATTTGTCTTGTTCTTAAATCAACTTCAGGATTAACTAGAAGTTTTTCAATATCATATTTAATTTGTTTAATAGTATCAGATGGTCCACCAGAGTAATGTCTTAAATTAAGGTCTACTTCCGGAACTTCCCACCAAGACTTAGTATTTTGCATAATAACCCCTTTCTATAATTTATTATGTTTAGATTATTATTTTGTAAGTAAAATAGAATATTCTCTACAAAACAACAATCAATTAATTATACCATATTTTTGCTTAAAAATCAAGTGAATCAGGCACTTAGCTGACTACTTGTTCACGTAAAAATTCAATTATAATATATTTAATCAATATGAAAATTATATGAATTTATAATGAAAATTGTAAGAGTTTTTACCACTTGAAGAAACTGTTATAAAATGATATAATATTACAGTAAATTTTAGAATAATAAATTACTTGAAAGGGTATATAAATATGGAAAAAATTGAATTACTAGCACCAGCTGGTTCATTTGAAAAAGCTAAAATAGCATTTATGTATGGAGCAGATGCAATTTATTGTGGAACTCCTAAATTATCACTAAGATCTAGATCTGAAGTAAAAGATGATGATTTAGAAAAAACAATTAAATATGCACATTCATTAGGTAAGAAAGTATTTGTTGCGATTAATATTTTCGCATGGGATGAAACTTATGAAGAAATAAAAAAACAAGCAGCAGAACTTGATAGATTAGGTGTAGATGCTATTATCGTTTCTGATGGTGGTGTTGTAGATATTATAAAAGAATATGCACCTAATACAGAAATTCATATTAGTACTCAAGCAAATACAGTAAGTTATCATACATGTAATTTCTGGCACAGAAATGGAGCAAAAAGAGTTATTCTTGGTAGAGAATTAAATAAAGAACAAATAAGAGATATTATAAAAAATAAACCTGAAGATTTAGATATTGAAATATTTGCTCACGGAGCATTATGTTTTGGATATTCAGGAAGATGTTTCTTAAGTGAATTTTTATCAGGAAGAAGTGGAAACCTAGGAGATTGCTCTCAAACTTGTAGATGGGCATTTAATGTATATGTTGAAGAAACAAATAATCCAGGTAATTTAATGCCAGTTGAAACTGATGATAAAGGTACATATATATTCTCATCAAAAGACTTATGTTTAATCCATGAAATACCAGAAATTATTGATATGGGTGTAACAAGTTTAAAAATAGAAGGTAGATTAAAGACAGAATACTATGTTGCAACTGTTATAAATGCATATAGAAATGCAATTGATGATTATATGAAAGATCCTGAAAATTTTGATGCAGAAAAATACATGAAAGAACTTGAAAAAACAAAAACAAGAGGATTAACAACATTTTATTTTAATGATAGAAATAATAAAGATTTCCAAGATTATTCAGGTAGACAATATAATAGTGATTATGAATTTGGTGGAAAAGTTATTAAAGAACTTGGTGATGGAAGAACATTAATTGAAATAAGAAATAAACTTTCAGTTGGTGATACTTTAGAATTAATTATTCCAGGAAAAATTGAACCATTAGGATTTAAAATTGAGAAATTATGGAACGATGAAAATGATGAAGAAATTCCAACAGTTAATCCAGGTAAATCAGAACAAAAAGTAATATTAACAATTCCTACTAAAGTTGAAGAGGGATGGATATTAAGAAGAAAGAAATAAAAAAAGAAGTGTACACATTTTGAAGTGTGTACACTTCTTTTTATTTGCATAAATCATTCATATCATATAAACCAGGTTCTTTTCCAAAAGTAAATATTGCAGCTTTAATAGCACCATTTGCAAATACAGCACGTGAATTTACATTATGTGTAATTTCGAAACTTTCATTATTACTAAAGAATATAACACTGTGTTTACCGACTTCGTTTCCACCTCTAATTGAGTGGATTCCGATTTCTTTTTTTGATCTTTTTTCTCTTTTTTCGTGTCTAGAATATTCATAATTCATTTGTCCATCTAAAGCTTCATTAATGCTATCGGCTAAAATTAAAGCAGTTCCACTTGGACTATCTATTTTTCTATTATGATGTGTTTCTATAATTTCAATATCAGAATCATTTAATTTTTTTGCAAGATCTGCAACTAATTTTGCCATTAGATTTATTTCATAAGACATATTAGATGATCTAAAAATTGGAAATTCATTAGAATATTCTTTTATTTTATTTAATTCATCTTCATTAAAACCAGTTGTAGCAATTACAGTAGGAATTTTATGTTTTTTTGCAAATTCTAAAATTGTAAATGTAGCTACAGGTATAGAAAAATCAATTATAACATCAGGGATAAGATTAATGTCATCTATATTTGTAAATACTGGAAAATCATTATCTCCTGTATCAATTCTATCGAAACCACAAAGTACTTCGACATCTTCGGTAAGTTTTATTTCATTTGCTAAAACTTGACCCATTTTTCCATTACATCCATTTATTAATATTTTTAACATATTTATATTTCCTTTTTATTTATTTTGTAATCCGAAATCTTTTAGTTCTTGTTTTAATAAATCTTTACCTGATTGACTCATTTCAACAAGAGGTAATCTAGGTGTTCCCATATCATATCCTAAAATATTTAATGCAGCTTTTATAGGAATAGGGTTTACTTCTGAGAATAATGCATTAACAAGTGGAATTGCTTTAAGTTGCATTTTTATAGCATCTTTAATATTTCCATTTAAGAAAAAGTGAACAATATTATGTGTATATAAAGGTGCAACGTTTGAAAGTACAGAAATTACACCAATTCCTCCAAGAGAAAGCACAGGAGTTATTTGATCATCATTTCCTGAATAAATATTTAAATCGTTTCCACATAAATAAGCAATTTCAGCAACTTGTGATAAGTTTCCACTAGCTTCTTTAATAGCAACAATGTTTTCAATTTCAGATAATCTTTTACAAGTAGAAGGTTGAATATTAACCCCAGTTCTACCAGGTACATTGTATAGTATTATAGGAAGTTTTGTTTCTTTTGCAATTGCTTCATAGTGAGCTATTAATCCTGCTTGAGTTGTTTTGTTATAGTAGGGAGTAACAATAAGAGCTCCATCAACTCCAGCATGTTCAGCCCATTTTGTAAATTCAATTACTTGAGCAGTACAATTTCCGCCAGTTCCAGCAATAACTGGAATTCTTCCATTAACTTTTTTAACAGCAAAGCTAATAACTTTTTGTTTTTCTTCTAAAGTCATAGTTGAAGCTTCACCTGTTGTACCACAAACAACAATACTATCAACTTTGTTTTCAATTTGATTTTCGATTAATTTTTCGAATTCTTCATAATTTACACCATTAACATGAAAAGGTGTTACAATAGCTGTTCCACAGCCTTTAAAAATAATTTCTTTCATAATGTTTAAATCCTTTCACATAAGAATATAATCTTAATATGAATGTATGTATAAAAAATATAATTATATTTTTTACTTTTGTATTATATTCTATAAATAGTAAAAAATCAATGAAATCGGAATATATAAGTTGAAAAAAGAATTCTGTTATAGTATAATTATATATGGAAAAACTAATATATGGGGATGTATTTGGTTTCGACAGTATTCTAGAAGTATACATAGCGAGTAGTGGAGATGCCTGGCCACTATAAAAGGCATAAAATAAATATAAACGCTGATAATAAAGAATTAGCATTCGCTGCCTAATTGCGGCGACGTCTTACTTTTTCAACCCACAGTTTAAGATAAGGCGACGATTAGTGGGAAACGAAGTTAATGTTTTTCTTTTTACATTAATGGGATTTTTATAAAAGATACCTGATATAAATTTTGTTTGTTAAAGATATTGAGGGGAAATTTTAATAATAAACTGCACTCGGAGAATTGTATATGGACGGGGTATTGGACGTGAGTTCAACTCTCACCATCTCCACCACGCGGTAGCTAAAAATCAAGGTTTTTAGCTACTTTTTTTATTTTTGAATAGGAAAATATGATATACAAAAAGTAAGCATTTTCAGGCACTACCAAGGGTTTTAACTTAAAATAATAACCAATAGGAAAAGTTGATTTTTGAATAAGAAAAGTTTTTCAGCCCCCCGAATTGCCCCCCGAAAATCAAACCTCGCCGTGACCACGAGGTTTGACATATTTTTTGGTAGCAGTGATGTTGGAAGTATTGAAAATACTAAGTTTGAAAATTGCTACCAGTTTTTTTAGGTTCGCTGAAACAACAATTTTTAGAAAAAAATGAATATAAAATTGAATAGGAAAAAATAGGAATTTAAAGTTTTGACAAAAAAATAAGATATGAAATTATTATTCATATCTTACTTTTTCCTATTCAAAATTAATTGGACCCGTTAATTTTGTTATTTCTTTTTGGGTTAATCCATTTTTTAAACATTCATCTCTAAAAGTATATCTTAAACTCTGAGTTTGAATATTTTTGCTACCAATATTATTCATTATTTTTTGCAAAATTTTATTAATTGTACCAGGCATTACTAATGTATAATTTCTACTCAAAAACAAATAATTTTCTGGATTAGTTTTTGCAATGTTTAATTGTTTTTTTAGAGAGATTAAAATTTCCTTATTTATATTTACCGTTCTCGAATTTTCATAATTTTCTATTAGTATCGGTTGATTGTTTTTATCATTAACAACAATTTTATTAATTGCTATTGTATTATTAATTAAATTAATATCATTAAGTTTTAATCCTAATGCTTCACCGACTCTTAATCCCATATGTAATATCAATAAATAAACATTTTTGTAAGGAAATTCTATAATATCAGACATCATTAAAAATTTATTTAAATAAAGTTGTTCTTCATCGTTTAAACTTCTTATTTTTCTTATATTTTTTGTAGTTTTTGGTTTAGAAATATTTATCATAAAATTATTATCAATGAATCCATTTATAGAAGCATATTTAAATGCATAATTTAAGTGATTATAAATTTTTTTAATGTAACTATCACTATAATTTATAAGTCTATTAAAATAATTAAAAAGATCTTCTTCGGTTACATCTTTAATATTTTTACTTGAAAAATCTTCTGCACTAATTATTTTATTTATACCACTTAAAATACTATATTGTTTATCTGATAAATTATTAAATTTAAGTTTATTTTCTAAAACTTGAACTAAAATATCATTTAGAGAATAATTTTTACATGAATTATCATCTTGATTATTTGAATTGTATTGTTCAAGGAATTTTTGTGCGTCTAATTCGTTTTTAAATGACTTTTTAGCTCGTTTTTTATGATTAGACATGTTATCTGTTATATAATAAAAAACTAACCATCTATTGAGTGTTTTATCAAAAC
>JAZSBZ010000053.1:0-12988 GCA_045602645.1 Candidatus Scatovivens sp.
TAGAAGAAATAGAAGATAAAGTTGAAGATACTTTTGAGAGCATCCAAGATAAAGTTAAAGGATTTATTGAAAAAGTTACAAATAAATTTAACAATAAAGATGCTCAAATAATCGAAGAAATTATTGAAGAAAATGAAGAAGCTAAAGCAGAAGAAATAGAAAAAGCAGTTGAAGAAGAATACGCAGAAGCTGAAGTTAATAATGAAAATATAGAAAACATTGAAAAACAAGAAAATATTGAAGAAGTAGAAGAAAGAAAATTTGATATTTCAGAATTTGCAAATAGATACAAAGAAAAAGCTGCAAATACATTTGATAAGACAAAAAATTTCTTTGCTGATAGATTTAAAAATAAAGCAGAAAAAGAAATAGTAGAATCTGATAATAAAGTTGAAACTTCAGAAAAAGTTGAAATCGTAGAAGAAAAACAAATTGAAAAACCTGAAGCTATAGAAGAAAAAATAGCTCCAAAAAAGAAAAGACAAGCTGAAGATAATGATGTACTTGTTTTAATAGATTCTGAAAATGGATTCTGTAGAGTATTTAGTAAATATTGTTTTACTGAGAAATTAGTAAGAGGCGTAGATAAAACAGATGGTATATACAAAGGGAATTATTCTCAAAGCTTAATGAAGGCTAGATTTAAATATATCATGGAATCTTACGATTTAACTGAAAAAGAAATTAAAAACATTGACCCATTAGTATTTGCTACATTACATGACTATGATGAATGTATGTGGGTTGAGAAGAAAATGACATCAAATAAATCTGAAATTTATGTAAGATGTATGTCTGAGAAAATTAATAAAGAACATGGTGAAACAAGTACTGAATATAAAATTAGATGTCAAGAAATGAGAAAATCTGCTTTATATGATTCAGGTATAGAAATTGAATATAAGATAGATGATTTCTTATCTTCTAGAAAAATGAATTTTACTGATAAGTTAATAATGAAAAAATATGCAAATTTATTTGATGATAAAGATTTAAAAGATAAGTTTGAAAGATCATTAGATGAAGATAAATTATCAAGAATTAAAGAATTTGCTGTAGATAAAATTAATGGAATCAAAAATGTTCTTGGTAATTTTAAAGTTAAACAAGTTGAAGTAAAGACTGTTGAAGAAATTGAAAAAGAAATAAACGAAGACAGAAAAGAAATTGAAGGACAATATAAATTAGAAGACTTAAATAATTCTCAAGACAATTTAAGTGATGAAGAATTTTCTAAAAACTTAAAAGCGGAATATGAAAGACAAAAAGAAGAAAGAAAAAAAGAAGCAGAAGTTTTAAAGAAAATAAAAAAAGAAAAACAAGAATTTAAAAAACGCGAAAAACTAGAGCAAAAAAGAATTAAACAAGAAGCTAAAAGAGTGAAAAGAGAAGAACTTAGAAAAAATAGAATACTTGAAAGAGAAAAACAAAGAGTAGAAGCAAGAATAGAAGAAGAATTAATGGATGATAATTTATATCCTAAGACAAAAAATAACAAGAATTTATAGTATAAAAAGACGTAGTATTATAAATGATAATACTACGTTTTTGTAATCAAAATATAATTAAAAATACATATAAAAACCTTGAAATTATAAGATGTTATTTATATAATATTTATTGATACAATAGATAAAATTTGGAGGTTCTTATGAGAGAAAAGGGTAAATTTAGTGATAATTTTAATGTTTTAAATGGAAGCATAGAAGTTAGACAACAAGTACTTGAAAAATCAAATAAATTACGTAGCATGGGTGTTACAGATATTAATGATATTGAAAGAGTATATGAAAGTTCAGATTTCTTAGCATTAAATGATCCATTAAAAGTAAAGAATTTAGAATTATTTAGAAACGGTACTATCGATACTGAACAACTAATTGTTGCTGAAGTAATGGATAGAAGAAGAGGCCATAAAGTATACCAATTTATTAATATTGGTAATGGTGAGAATTTAAAAAGCGGTGACATTATGACAATGGATCCTGATAAAGAAGGAAAAGAAAATGGTACTGAATTTGATCCTGAATTTATACAATATTGTAGAGAGGTATTAAAAGAGAACCTTAAAGATATTAAGAATGCAGATTTAATTATAGATAGAGCTTCAGATGAAAAAATCTTACAAATGGTAGGAGTTAAAACATTTGAAGATGTTGTATATCAAAGTTCTAAAGGTGGAGGTTTTAAAAACCAAATCGATCGTATGGTTGGAACACCTGAAAAACAAAAAGAAGTTGTAAAAGAACTAGTTTCAACAGATAATGAAATGAATGAAATAGAGAATCAAGAAAATGAGCAAGAGGAAGAAGGACTTACTGTAGAAGAAGCTGCTGCAGTAACTGGAATGAGTGAAGAAGCACTTAACGAATTTGTTGGTAAGAATGGTAAAATCCTTGGAGTTAGAACTACAAGTGATATTGATTCATTATCAAAACAATTAGATTATGACATGTCTTCTACTAGTTCAGAAGTTGTTCTTTTAAAAGTTGCTGGTCCAACAGGAAAAAGCCAAGGTTTTGTATTAAATACTGATGGAACTGAAGTTTTATCTCCAGAACATGCTGATACAACACTTGTTACAGAATTAGTTAGAGATGGTGCTAATGGTGATAAAATTGATAGTATAGACGAAGCAATTAAAGAAAATGCTGCAGATACTAAAAAGGTAGAATATAAAAATGCCGCAACAGGAGAAACTGAAGTTCAATATGCCGAAAAAGGTTCTGCTAAAGAAGTTTCAGGATATGAAAGCGATTTGAAATTAGTGATATTAAAACTTGAAGAACAATTACAAATGATAGAAAATCAAAAATTACCAAAATCAGAAATGTTAAATTTAAAAGGTGATGCAATTTTTGCTGCATCTAGAGAAGTAGAATCACTTCAAGTAGCATATGGTGTTGTTGAGAAAAACATTGTAGATGATCATGTTGAAAGAGCAAATGATGCTTATGCTGAAGCTGAAGAAGAAAAATTTAAAGAGGGCGTTTTATCTGTTGGAAGTGCAGCTGTTAAAGGTGTAGCAGCATTAGTAGGAGCTGACAAATTAATGAACAACGATGAAGAACTTGATGAATATGGACGTCCATTGGTTCCAGGAAAGAGAACACATTAATAAATAGACAGGAGAATTTTTATGAAAAGAAACATACTTATTGGAGGAGCTTGGCCTTATGCTAATAGCTCATTACACTTAGGACATATAGCAGGTCTTATATCAGGAGATTTGCTTGCAAGATACTATAGATTAAGAGGAGATAACGTTCTTTATGTATCAGGATCAGATTGCCATGGTACACCAATTACAGAAAGAGCTAAAAAAGAAGGTATTACTCCAATTGAAATAGCAAAAAAGTATGATGAAGAATTTAATAGAATGTTTGATGGATATCAATTCTCATATGATTTATATTCAAGAACATATGATGATTATCATAAAGAAAAAGTTCAAGAACTATTTAAAAAATTATATGATAATGGATATATATATGAAAAAGAAGAACCACAACCATATTGTGAACACTGTGGTAAATTCTTATCTGATAGAGAAATTACATTAACTTGTCCTGAATGTGGACAAGAAACAAAAGGTGATCAATGTGATGCTTGTTTACACGTTCCAACAGGAAAAGAATTACTTGCTGGAAACTGTATTGATTGCGGTTCTAAAGTAGTTGAAAAAGAAAACAAAGTATTATATTTAGCACTTTCTAAATTCCAAAAAGAAATTGAAGAACATACAGAAAAAGTTAAACACGAATGGAGAATAAATGCTCAAAATGAAACTTTAAAATATTTAAAACAAGGTTTATTAGATAGAGCAGTTACAAGAGATTTAACTTGGGGTGTTGATATACCACTTGCTGGATATGAAGACAAAAAGATGTATGTTTGGATTGAAGCTGTAATGGGATATATTACAGATACAATGAAAATTTGCGAAAATAGAACAGATTGTACTTGGGAAGATTTTTGGAAAGAAGGACATAATAATAAAATTTATATGTGCCATGGAAAAGATAATATCATGTTCCATAGTATAATTTTAAATGCATTATTATTAGGACAAAAAGAAAATTATCATTTAGTAGATACGATAGTTTCAGCAGAATATTTAAATTTTAATGATCAAAAATTCTCTAAGAGTAAAGGAATTGGTATGACAGCATTAGAAGCTTTAGATTTATATGATTCTGATTCTTTAAGATTCCATTTATTATCAAATGGACCAGAGAAAAAAGATACTAACTTTACTATAGAAGATTTTGAAAATACTCATAATGGAGAAATCTTAAATAAATTTGGAAATTTAGTAAATAGAACATTAAGATTTAAAGCGCTAGAAGAAATACCAAATGGAACATTAGATTCTGAAGTTAAAGTAGAAATAGAAAAAACTTATGTAGAAGTAGCTGAATTAGTTGAAAAATTAGAATTTAGAGATGCAATAAGAAGAATTATGCAACTTGTTGAACTTGGAAATAAATTCTATGATGATAAACAACCATGGGTTGCTAAAAAAGAAAACATTGAAGAATTCAATAATATTATTTATACATGCAGTGTTGTTATTGCAAACTTAGCAAACTTATTTGATATGGTAATGCCAACAGCATGTGCTAAAATAAGAAAATATTTAAATTTAGGTGATGCATCTTGGGAATTTACAACAGTTGAAAGTGGCTTAAAACTAGAAAACATCGAACCTTTATTTAGTAGAATTGAGAAAAAATAATATTACGAGGTAGCTTATTATGGGAAAATTATTTGTAATTGACGGAACAGATGGAAGCGGAAAACAAACACAATTTGATTTATTAAAAAAACGTTTAGATAGTGAGGGGATTGCTTACAAAACAGTAAGCTTTCCAAATTATGATAGTCCATCGTCTTCACTTGTGAAAATGTACTTATCTGGAGAATTTGGAGAGAATGCTAAAGATGTAAGTCCATATATTGCATCAACATTCTATGCAGCAGATAGATATGCTACATTTAAAAAAGAATATCAAAAGTATTATGACGAAGGTGGAATAATTCTTGCAGATAGATATACAACAGCTAATATGGTTCATCAAGCTGGAAAAATTGAAGATGC
Organism: Candidatus Scatovivens sp.; assembly: GCA_045602645.1. Classification (GTDB taxonomy): domain Bacteria; phylum Bacillota; class Clostridia; order TANB77; family CAG-508; genus Scatovivens. The sequence goes on from JAZSBZ010000053.1 coordinate 5,102, forward strand.
TGAAGAAAGAAAAAAATTCTTAAATTGGCTTTTTGATTTGGAATTTAATCTATATGGCTTACCAGTTCCTTCAAAAGTATTTTTCTTAAATATGCCACCTGAAAAAGTTAAAGAATTAATAAAAAATCGTGAAAATAAATTTACACATAGTGAGAAAAAAGATATTCATGAAAGAGATCAAAAACACTTGGAAGATTCATATAATGCAGCTTGCAGTCTTGTTAAAGAATATGAATGGAACGAAATTAAATGTGTAAAAGATAATGAAATTAGAACTAGAGAAGATATTCATGAAGAAATATTTAATATAGTTTCAAAAGAGATACAAAAGAAATAATAAACTCATGAGGTAATTAGATGAGAGGTAAAATTGTTAATTTATGCATTGGTTTTATGAATATAGCTATTGCGGTATTACTATTGGTATTCATGCTAAATGTACCATTAGATAAAACATTAATGACAGTACAAGAATATCAAGTTGTAAGCTATATTTTAACTGCTATTTACATCCTTATAACTGTTACAGCTGTTACAAATGCAATTCAAAGCTATAATCATAGAAGCGATACAACATTTAATACAGCTTATATAATTGGTATATTTTGTTTAAGTTTTTTCTTTATAAAAGAACCAATTATAGCAATTTTTAATTTAATATCTGGCGTTATCGTAGTTTTTAAGAGTTTGAAAGAAAATTTAGTTGAAATAGATAGTACAACAGGAATTTCACTTTCGTTAATTGTTATAGTTGTTTCAGTAATTATTGCAATTGTTTCTTTAAGCTATAAAGGAATTGGTGAAAACATTAAAAACAGAGAAAATAAGAATGAACTTGCTTATAAATCTGATTATTTTAAATATATTACTGAACTTGGTGAAGAATATCATATGCCATATATAAATGTAAAAAAAGATGGTAAGTTTGGATATATAAAACCAAATGGAGAAGTTGCTGTAGAATTTATTTATGATTATGCAAGTCCATTTGTTGAAATTGAAGCATATGGTAAAAAGTTTCACATAGCACTTGTTTGTAAAGATGGAAGCTCTCTTGTTATTCTTAAAAATGGTAGAAAAGTAATGACATACAGAAGTGAATCTGATGATCAAAATTATGCTGCAAAATTAGTAGAATTAGAAAATATTTATAAAAATACTTTATCTCAAGAAAATGAAATGAAAGTTGAAGTTTCTTTTATAAATAGTAATATTACTTCGGCTCCTGTTTATCAAGAAGAAGCAATAGATTATACATATAGATATGATTACAATTATGAATATGATTTAATTGTAACTCAATCAAGCTTAGGTTTAGGTGATAAATATGAGCTTGCTAAAAAGAATGACATGGTTATTAGAATGGAACTTGAAGCAGATGATTTACATTATGATGAAAATGCTCTTTATTTATATTCAAATGGAACAATTCCATTTTATGATATAGATAAAAGAACACAAGGTTGGTTTACAACATATGGAAAGAAAACTCCTATGACTGGTAAAGCGCAAATACTTGATTTCTTTGGCGAGAGAATGCTTTTAAGAAATTATAATAATAACACTGTGTATTTCATTGATGCAGCAGGAAATAGATTATCTGATGCGTACAAAGATATATTTGTATGTGGAGATGGTAGATATATAGTTGAAGATAAAGATGGTTTTTATAGAGTTATAAATGATGAGTATGCTAGTGCTTTTGAAAATCGTTTTGCTGCTATAAATCCAAGACTTGTTTCTACAGGATTATATTTAACGTTAGATTCAACACAAGATATAAAGACAAATGATTATGACTTTGCGGAAATGAAATGGAAACTAATTAATTATGATGGAAATGTAATTCTTGATAATGTAGAACAAATTTATGATCTTTACTTTGAAATAGAAAATGTAAGAAGTGATGATGATTATCAAAAATTTGAAACAGAAATAAAAGATTTAGAGTATGAATTTGTCGGAGATAAATTTTATACAGAATATAATAAATAAATGTGTTAATAATAAGGTAGAGTAGAAATGCTCTATCTTTTTTTATGGAGGATTTTAATGGATAATAAGAATATTAAATGTAATGTAAAGAGTTGTGAATTTAATAATTGTGCAAAAGAATATTGCAGTTTAGAAAAAATTGAAGTAAAAGCTTGCAAAAATAATCAGACGGGTCTTGCAAGCGATGAATCAAGTTGTGGAAGTTATAAATGTAAATGTAATTAATTTAATAAAAAATCTAGGGTCTGTATTATCCCTAGATTACATAGTTTGAAGCCTTTTACACAGAAAATTCACTTGACAGAAGAGGCGTATGATTATAAAATGTAGGAAGTAAAAAAATAATTAAAGGGGGAAAGAATAATGCCATTAGTAACAACAAAAGAAATGTTTGAAAGATCAATAAAAGAACATTTCGCAATAGGAGCTTTTAATATAAACAATATGGAGTTTATACAAGCTATAACTGATGCAGCTGAAGAAGCAAAATCACCAGTGATTTTACAAGTTTCTTCAAGCGCTATAAAATATGCAAGAATGAATTATTTAATTAAAATGGTGGAGGCAGCTGTTGAAACAACAACTATTCCAATTGCACTTCACTTAGATCATGGACCAGATTTTGAAACATGTAAAAAATGTATTGATGCTGGTTTCACATCTGTAATGATTGATGGTTCAAAATATGATTTTGAAGAAAACGTAGCAATTACAAAACAAGTAGTTGATTATGCTCATTCAAAAGGAGTTGTAGTTGAAGCAGAATTAGGAAAATTAGCAGGAGTTGAAGATGAAGTTAACGTTGCTGCTGATGATGCAAGATACACAGACCCTGATCAAGCATATGAATTTGTTACAAGAACAGGATGCGATTCATTAGCAATTGCAATTGGAACAAGTCATGGTGCATATAAATTTAAAGGTGATGCAAAATTAAGATTTGACATTTTACAAAAGATTAAAGAAAAATTACCTAACACACCAATCGTACTACACGGAGCATCTTCTGTAATTCCAGAATTAGTTGAAATGTGTAATAATAATGGTGGAAACATTCCAGGAGCTAAAGGTTGTCCAGACGAAATGTTAAAACAAGCTGGAGAATATGGAGTTTCAAAAATAAACGTAGATACTGACTTAAGACTAGCTATGACAGCTAATATCAGAAGAGTTTTCAATGAAGACCCATCTGTATTTGATCCAAGAAAATATTTAGGCGCAGCTAGAGATTCAATCAAAGATACAGTAGCACAAAAAATTAATGATGTGTTCTGTTCAGCAAATAAAGCTTAAGGAAATATTTATTGTCTAAATTAAGCAAGCAAGAATATATAATTAAAGCGGCTAAATTATACGGCTTAGGAGACGTTGAAATCGGAGCTCTAAGAAACCATTTAGATGGAAGTATGCCAAATGAATTTATTGTAAGAAGATGTAAGTTTCTATTTGATCTATATGATATTTATGCTAGTAAAGAATATAATGATCCAATTGATCAAGATGAAAGAGGTATTATAAACCTTGATGATTATGCTTTTGAATTTTCAAAAAGAAGATTAGATAAAAGCAAGATTGGTAATCAATGGGTTATAACTTCTAATTTAGAAGCATATTTAATAACAGAAAGACCAAATAGATCAACAGATATAAGAAATAAATTCATAGACATTTCAACATTAAATAATTTTTTGTTACCTCAAGTAGCAAAACAAATGGGCTTAGATGCAACAGTATATTATAGGGGAATATATACTGATCAGTACGGTACGCTTTCTACCCATCATTTAACAAAAAACTTTTTGTATGATGAAGAAACTTTAATACAAGGAAATTCTATTATTAAAGATAACCCAAATAAAAGAAGAATAAACTTTCAATCACAATTAGAATCAGTCGACAAATATGTAAAGAAACATTATAAGAAATATAAATTATCTCATGAAGAACTTGAAAAAGTAAGAGAAGAAATTAAACGTGGTTTAATAAAACAAACATTTTTTAATAAATTTGTCTTTAATGAAAATGAATCTCATGAAAAATGGGGATTAATTCAAGGCAAAGATAAAAGATTAAGACTTGCTCCACTTTTTAGTTATGATTATTGTTGTGGTGTTCAACCAACAAATAAAACTAGACATAGAGCAACTCAAGGAAAAAGAGAAGATATTGAAAGCTTCATGCTTTACTTTTCTAAATATCCTTGGTTTAAAGAATGGATAGCTACGCAAGTTCTTACATTTGATTTCAATAAAGCAGTTAGTGATATGACACGAAAAACTGGTATTGAATTTTCTGATGAGGAAAAAGAATATTATGATTTCTTATTTGGTAAAATGCATGTAAAAGTGTTAGATGTATGTGATGTTAATTATGATAGAGATTTAGTAGAAAAGTTAAGAAAAGAAAAAATAGGTGATAAGGTTTTAAGAATAAAAGAAACGGTAAAAGAAAAAATTATTGGTTCAAGTGGTCCAGTTATACCTGGCCAAAGTGACCATGATGAAAGATAAAAAGAATCCTGCTAAGCATAGCAGGATTTTTTTAACCATTTTTTAAAGCTCTTTTAATTTTCATTTCAGCATCTTTTTTTGCAATATCTTCACGCTTATCGTATAGTTTTTTACCTTTACCAATTCCAATTTCTACTTTAATGTGATTTCCTTTGAAATACATTTTAGTAGGTACTAATGAAACACCTTTTTGTTTAATCATTCCATATAATCTATCAATTTCTCTACGATTTAAAAGAAGTTTTCTTGTACGTAGTGGATCTTTGTTATAAATATTTCCGAATTCATAAGGACTAATATGCATACCATAAACGAATACTTCGCCATCTTTAATGTTTACATATGTGTCTTTAAGATTTATTTTTCCATTTCTAATTGATTTTATTTCAGTACCAGCAAGAACTATACCAGCTTCAATAGTACTTTCAATAGAATAGTTGTGATATGCAGTTGGATTTTTAGCAATTATTTTTTCCATTATTGAATTCCTTTCATAATAATAAATATAATATACCATAAATAAGATTTTATTACAAGGTTGATATAGTTAAAGGTATTGAAAAATTAATATAATAGTAGTAAAATTAAATAGTCAAAAATGACATATGATAAAAAGAAAGAGGAATGAATAATGGAAGAAAAAGTAGTAGCAAAGAAACCGTTAGTTACAATTGAAATGGAAGATGGAGGTATAATTACAATAGAATTATATCCAAGCAAAGCTCCAGAAACAGTTAATAATTTTATAAGTTTAATAAATAAAGGATTTTATGATGGATTATTTTTCCATAGAACTATTCCTGGATTTATGGCTCAAGGTGGAGATCCAGAAGGAACAGGAATGGGTGGACCAGGTTATGGAATTAAAGGAGAATTTAAAGATAATGGCGTAGATAATCCAATATCTCATGTTAGAGGTGTTATATCTATGGCAAGAAGTGGAATGCCAAATAGTGCAGGTTCACAATTCTTTATAGTAACAGATGATTCAACATTTTTAGATGGACAATATGCTGCATTTGGAAATGTATTAGATGGAATGGATGTTGTTGATAAAATTGTAAAATCAAGAGTTATAACAAGAAGTCCATTTGGTGGAGGAAAAGATAGACCAGTTGAACCACCTGTAATGAAAAAAGTTACAGTTGAGACATATGGTGTCGAATATCCAGAACCAACAAAAATGTAATTTAAGAGACAAAAAAACACAGTGAACAACTTGATTGTCCACTGTGTTTTTTATTGTTCAAATCCATCCTCACGCGTTATAGGAGTATCTATTTCAATTGCTTCGTGGTTAACGCATTTTTTCGTAGGAGATGTTCCTTTTAAAAAGTATTCTGTATAACTATCTGTACAATCTTTTTCAGCAACTAGCCCTGAATGTTTACATACTTGAACTGTTTCAACTTTTGGTGGTTTATCAAATGTATCTGTTTCTAAATTTTTATGAATTTGTTTCATAACATTTGACCACATTAAACCTGAAGGGTTTTTCTTGTTAAAATTAATTGTTTCATTTAAATCATAACCAAACCATGTTACTGCAGTGTAGTATGGGGTAAAGCCACATAGCCATCTATCATATTCTTCGTTAGTTGTTCCAGTTTTAGCTGCAACACTGATACCATCTATTTTACAATATGTTGCAGTACCATTTTTGCCATTAACAGGCTCTGTAAGTAAATCTTGAAGTATATATGCAACCTCTTTAGAGAAAGCTTTATGCTTTTCTTGTTTAGACTTAATAATAGTTTTTGCTAATCTATTTTCAACTTTAATATAAAAAGTAGGTTCAATATATTTTCCATTATTTGCGATTGTTGCATATGCACCAGCAAGTTCTAGAGGACTAATTCCTTTATCTAAACCACCAAGTGCTAAATTAATATTGTTATCAATTTCCGTTAAGGATGTAATTCCAAGCTTTTTCATATAGTTAATTGATGTTTTTGGAGTAATTTGTTCCATTATTTTTACAAAAGGTATATTTTGAGACGATTCAACAGCACGTCTTATTGTAATATTTCCTAAATAATTATTATAATTATCTGGTGAATAACCTTCTTCAGTACCATCTGCAAAAACTGCTTTCTCATCTTTATATACACTTGAACATGTTATAGATTTTTTATCAATAGCAGGGAGTAAAACAGCAATAGGTTTACTAGCAGAACCTGTTTGTCTATAACTTTGAGTAGCTCTATTTAAACCTCTAGGAGATTTTTCTCCAAGACCACCAATACAAGCACGAACTTGTCCGTTTGTATGATCAATAATAACCATAGCGGCTTGAGCTCTTGTGTTTGTATTTTTTTGTGAAGCTAAATAATAAGTTCCTTTAGATGCTTCTTGTTCTAATGTTTTTTGAATGGAAGTATCTTGTGTACTATAAATTGTAAGACCAGCCATTTCAATATAATTTGTTGCGAATTCTTCTGATATTCCTTTTTTATTAGCAATATCTTTTATTACTTCATTTATTACAGCATCAGTGTGATAATCATAGTTGTTTGAAGAAGTATCTCTTGTTATATTTCCTTTGGAAAATTTTAAACCTTTATTTAAATTAGCAATAGCAACTTCTTGTTCTTCTTTAGAAATATAATTAAGTTCTAACATTTTATCTAGAACAGCTGTAGTTCTAATGTTAATTTTTTCGGTATTATTTTTTTCACCAAAAGGATTGTATGAGTTAGGGGAGTTATTAATTCCTGCTAAAAACGCACATTCTTCAAGTGATAGAGAATCTGGTGATTTGTTAAAGTAATATCTAGATCCCATTTCTACACCATAAATATTAGGTCCTACATAAATTACATTAAAGTATGCTTCTAAAATTTCGTCTTTTTCAAGTACTCCTTCTAAAGCATAAGCTCTAAACCATTCTGTTATTTTTCTTGTAACTTTACTTGAATTATCTCCAGTGATATTTTTTACTAATTGTTGAGTAATACTACTGCCACCAAAAGATGAACTTCCAAGATTTCTGACATATGAGAATATTGCTGCGGCAGTTCTAGGAAGGTCAACACCTGAGTGAGAGTAGAAACGTTGATCTTCAATTGCAATATAAGCATTAATTAAATTATCAGGTAAGTCAGAAAGTTTAACATTTTTTGTTATTTTTGTACTCCCAATTTCTGTAATTAGTTTATTATTAATATCAACAATTTGTGATGGAGTATTTTCAATAATATCAAGAGCTAAATTTTGCCATTTAGAAATCTTAATTCCACATATAATTGCTGTAGATAATATTATAAATATGATAAGAAAGATGATACATTTTATTTTAGTAAAATCTCTATGAGATTTTACTTTTACAAATTTTTCATCATCTTTGTTATTTTTATTTCTTTTAAATATATTCAAAAAATCA
>JAZSBZ010000054.1:0-4820 GCA_045602645.1 Candidatus Scatovivens sp.
AAAACTCCAGAAAAATCTTTACTAGCTTCTAAAAAGAAAAATGCTGGTAGAAATTCATATGGTAGAATAACAGTTAGACATCAAGGTGGTGGAAACAGACAAAAATATAGAATAATTGATTTTAAAAGAATTAAAGACGATATGGAAGCTACAGTTATCGGTATCGAATATGATCCAAACAGATCAGCTAACATCGCTTTAATCGAATATACAGATGGAACAAAAAGTTACATCTTAGCACCAAAAGGATTAACAGATGGTGACAAAGTAGTTTCTGGAGAAAACGCAGATATTAAACCAGGAAATGCAATGCCAATCGCTAACATCCCAGTAGGTACATTAATTCATAATATTGAATTAAATCCAGGACAAGGTGGAAAATTAGTAAGATCAGCTGGACAAGAAGCTCAATTAATGGCTAAAGAAGGAGCATATGCTCACGTTAGATTACCATCTGGAGAAATGAGATTAATTTCTGTAAGATGTAGAGCTACAATCGGAACAATCGGTAACAGCGATCATGAAAACATTAAATTAGGTAAAGCTGGTAGAACAAGACACTTAGGTATTAGACCTACAGTAAGAGGTTCTGTAATGAACCCTAACGATCACCCTCATGGTGGTGGTGAAGGTAGAGCTCCAGTTGGACATAGCGGACCTATGACACCTTGGGGTAAACCAGCACTTGGATACAAAACAAGAAATAAAAAGAAATTATCAAATAAATTTATCGTTAAGAGAAGAAAATAATATTGCAGCGTAAAAGCAATATTTAAGGAAGGAGATAAAACATGTCAAGATCAAGCAAAAAAGTACCTTATGTAGCTCCAGAATTATTAAAAAGAGTTGAAGCTATGAATGAAACAGGTAAAAAAGAAGTATTAAAAACATGGTCAAGAGCATCTACAATATATCCACAAATGATTGGACATACAATAGCTGTTCATGATGGAAGAAAACATGTTCCTGTATATATTTCAGAAGAAATGATCGGTCATAAATTAGGAGAATTTGCTCCTACAAGAACATTCAAAGGTCACGCAGGAGACAAAACAACAAAAAAATAAAAAGTTATAACTCTTAATAAAAAGAGTTTCGAATATAAAGGAGGAAATAATAGTGGAAGAGAAAACAACTCAAGTAGCGGAAGCTAGAGCAACTCTAAGTTATGCTAGAATTTCAGCAAGAAAAGTTAAAATAGTAGCTGACTTAATTAGAGGTAAAAAAGTTGAAGAAGCTTCAAGAATTGTAAAATTTGCACCAAAAGCATCAGCTGAATTATTAGAAAAATTATTAAACTCAGCAATTGCTAATGCAGAAAACAATCATTTCATGAACAGAGCTAACCTTTATGTTGCAGAGATTTATGCAAATCAAGGTCCAACATTAAAAAGAATTAGACCAGCAGCAAAAGGATCAGCTGTAAGAATTAGAAAAAGAACAAGTCATATAACAATAGTTTTAAGAGAAAGTAAATAAGAGAAAGGAGGATATTTACGATGGGACAAAAAGTTCATCCAAATGGAATAAGAGTAGGTGTTATTAAAGATTGGAACTCAAAATGGTATGCAGATTCAAAACACTTTAGTGATTACCTAGTTGAAGACCACAAAATTCGTGAATATGTTAAAAAGAAACTATTTATTAGTGGAATTTCAAAAATAGAAATCGAGAGAACTGCTAAATTCGTAAAAGTTAACGTTTACACAGCTAAACCAGGTTTAGTTATCGGTAAAGGTGGTAACTTATCAGAAGCTTTAAAAGCAGAACTTGAAAAAATGATAAACAAAGAAGTTAATTTAAATATTGTAGAGGTTAAAAATATTGATACAGATGCTCAATTAGTAGCAGAAAGTATCGCTAACCAATTAGAAAGAAGAATTTCATTCAGAAGAGCAATGAAACAAGCAATGCAAAAAGCTATGAAAGCTGGAGCATTAGGAATTAAAACAGCTGTATCTGGAAGATTAGGTGGAGCTGATATGGCAAGAACAGAATTCTATAAAGAAGGTACTATACCACTTCAAACTTTAAGAGCTGATATAGACTATGGATTCTATGAAGCTGACACAACATACGGAAAAATCGGTGTTAAAGTTTGGATCTATAAAGGAGAAGTTCTTCCAGCTAAAAAAGAAGCAAAAGGAGGTAACGACTAATGCCATTAATGCCAAAAAGAACAAAGTTTAGAAAACAACAAAAAGGAAGAAATAGAGGAAAAGCAACAAGAGGAAATGTAGTTAATGAAGGAGAATACGGATTACAAGCTACAACAGCTGGATGGATTAAAGGAAATCAAATCGAAGCTGCCAGAGTTGCTATGACACGTTATATTAAAAGAGGTGGTAAAGTTTGGATTAAAATATTCCCAGACAAACCAGTAACAAAGAAACCAGCTGAAACTCGTATGGGTAAAGGTAAAGGAGCTCCAGAATATTGGGTTTCTGTAGTTAAACCAGGAAGAGTTATGTTTGAAATCGAAGGTGTTTCTGAAGATATAGCTAGAGAAGCTTTAAGACTAGCTGCTCAAAAATTACCAGTTCAAACAAAATTCGTTAGAAGAGAAAATCAAGTAGTAGGTGGTGATAATGATGAAGAATAATAAATTAAAAGATATGTCTTCACCAGAACTAGAAAAAGAACTAAGCGCATTAAAATCAGAATTATTTAAATTAAGATTTAGCTTAGCTACAAACGGATTAGATAATCCACTAAAAGTAAAAGAAGTAAGAAAAGACATAGCTAGAATAAAAACAATTTTAAGAGAAAGAGAACTTAAAAATAACTAATTAAAAAATAAGAAATAAGAAAGGAGAAATTCCGAATGGAAAGAAATCTTCGTAAATCAATGATCGGTACAGTTGTTTCTGATAAAATGGATAAAACAGTTGTAGTTGCAGTTGAAGATTCAGTTGCACATCCAGTTTATAGCAAAACTGTAAAAAGAACATATAAATTAAAAGCTCACGATGAAGAAAACGCTTGTAAAGTTGGAGATAAAGTTAAAGTTATGGAAACAAGACCTTTATCAAAAGATAAAAGATACAGAGTTGTAGAAATCGTTGAGAAAGCTGTTATTAAATAATAGATAACCTTAAATATAGCAAGCAATGCTTGCAAGTGATTTATTAAGAAGGAGGAACCAATAATGATACAACAACAAACTAAATTAAAAGTAGCTGACAACACAGGTGCAAAAGAATTAATGTGCATTAGATGTTTAGGTGGTTCACATAGAAAATATGCTGAAGTAGGAGACATCATAATGGCTTCTGTTAAAACAGCTACACCAGGTGGCGTTGTTAAAAAAGGTGAAGTAGTTAAAGCTGTAGTAGTAAGAACTAAAAAAGGTGTTAGAAGAGCTGACGGTTCTTATTTAAAATTTGATGAAAACGCTGCAGTTATTATCCGTGAAGACGGAACACCAAAAGGAACACGTATATTTGGTCCAGTAGCAAGAGAATTAAGAGATAAAGAATATATGAAAATCTTATCTTTAGCTCCAGAAGTTTTATAGGATCAAATCTAAACTTAGGTTTAGTATATAAAGATTTATAATAATGAGAAAATAAATGATGTAGATTTAATCTACAACCTTAAAAACGAAAAAGAGGTGAAAAAATTGAGAATAAGAAAAGGTGATACTGTTAAAGTTTTATCAGGAAACGATAAAAATAAAACAGGTGAAGTTTTAGAAATTATACCAAAAACAAACAAAATAGTTGTTAAAGGTGTTAACGTTAGAAAAAGACATATCAAACCAAGAAAACAAGGTGAAGAAGGTGGAATCATTCCAGTAGAATGCGCTATCCACGCTGCAAAAGTTAATGTAGTTTGCCCAAAATGCGGAAAAGCTACAAAAATCGGATATGTTGAAGAAAAAGGCGAAAAAGTAAGAGTTTGCAAAAAATGTAATGCAAAATTAAAATAATGAGTAGAAAATGAAAGGAGGACTTAGAGTACTATGGAAACACTTAGAGAACAATATGAGAAAGAAGTAGTTCCAGCATTAATGAAAAAATTTAATTATACTTCAGTAATGCAAGTTCCTAAATTAGAGAAAATAGTTATAAATATTGGATTAGGAGAAACTAAAGATAATCCAAAAGCTTTAGATAACGCTATGAATGATTTAAGCATTATTACAGGTCAAAGACCAATCGTAACAAAAGCTAAAAAATCAATCGCAGCATTCAAATTAAGAGAAGGTGCAAAAATAGGATGTAAAGTAACATTAAGATCAGGAAAAATGTATGATTTTGCTTACAAACTAATCAATGTTGCACTTCCAAGAGTTAGAGATTTCAGAGGAGTTTCTGGAAATTCATTTGATGGAAGAGGAAACTACTCAATGGGTATTAAAGAACAATTAATATTCCCAGAAATCGAATATGATAAAGTAGACCAATTAAGAGGTATGGATATTATATTTGTAACAACAGCTAAAACTGACGAAGAAGCAAAAGAGTTATTAGCACTTTTAGGAATGCCATTTAGAAACTAAGTATATCAATTAAGTGATAACTTACAAAATCAAAAGAATGAGAAAAAGAGGTTTTTTAAGAAAGGAGAAAAAAATGGCTAAAAAATCATTAAAAGTTAAATGTGCAAGACCACAAAAATATTCTACAAGAGAATATAATAGATGCAAAATCTGTGGTAGACCACATGCTTATATAAGAAAATTTGGAATCTGCCGTGTTTGCTTTAGAGAATTAGCTCATAAAGGTGAAATTCCAGGAGTTAAAAAAGCAAGCTGGTAATTTGATCCATTCTCTTATATAGAGAAATTTAAAATATAAAAATTAAGTATTAAAGAT
>JAZSBZ010000055.1:0-30396 GCA_045602645.1 Candidatus Scatovivens sp.
GATTGAAAAAGAATTAATGGAAAAAGAAAATATGGAAGAATTAAAAGAAGAAGCTTATGAAGAATATATTGAAACTGAAAAAAATGATTTGCCTCCAAATAAATTAGATGAAATTGAAACAAATGTTATATCAGAGAAAAATAAGAAAGATGTTTATACAGATGTTTTTGGCAGTGTAAAGATAAAAAATGAATCTAAATATATGTTAAATGAAGAAATGGTTATAGGAGACTATAATTTTAGTAATAAAAAAGATATTATTATTTTTCATACTCATACATGTGAAAGTTATACTCAAACTGAAACTAGTAAATATGTACCATCTGGAAATTTTAGAACAACAGATTTAAACTATTCAGTTGCTAAAGCTCGGAGAAGTACTTTCTCAAAATTTAAATAAATTTGGTTTTAGTGTTATACATGATAAAACATATCATGATTATCCTGCCTATAATGGTTCGTACACGCGTTCTTTGGCAACAGTTAATAATATTTTAACAAATAGAAATTCAGAACTTGTTATAGATTTACATAGGGATGCACTTGGAAATAATAGTGATTATGGACCTTGTGTTCAAATCGGAGATGATAAAGTTGCTCAATTAATGTTTGTTATGGGAACAGATGGTGGAGGGTTAGAACACTCTAATTGGATTAATAATTTAAAGTTGATTGTAAAGATTCAAGAAACAGCTAATAAAATGTATCCAGGATTATTTAAGCCAATTATTTTAAGAAATTCAAGATATAACCAACATTTAGCAAGTGGATCATGTATTATAGAAGTTGGTGCTACAGGAAATACATTAGAAGAAGCGACGGGTAGTATGAAATATTTAGCAAATGTTATAAATGAAGTTATGAAGTAAAAAAAGCAGCAAATATTTGCTGCTTTATAGTTTATTCTTTTTCTGCTTCAACAACTTTATGAGTATAATCTAAATTTGCAAGTGGATTATTTTTATATCCTAATGTATAAACATTTGTTGCAAATATATCTTTTAACATCATATTTTTTAATGTTGAGTTATTACAATCTTCCATAAATTTTTTAACAGATACAATGATTTTTAATTTTGGATTTGCTGCTGCAATAGCAGAGATAATTCTTTTTCCATGTTTGTTGAATCCTAATACTCTAATATATGGAGTAGTTCTCTTTGATGCGTTAATATCTTTTTGAGAAATATTAAGTAGTGCATAAAGTAAGATTCGTTGAATTCTTGTTTGTGTATATCTTTTTGATTTTATTTTTTCTATTAATTCACTAAGAGTATTACATGTATTAGCCGCGCCTTTGATTTTATTTTCTAAACCTTCTGAAACGTCAGGAAGTTTGGCAATTTCGGTTAATGTCATTTTTCTTAAAGTGTATATAATTTCTTTTTCAAATACAGATAAATCAGGAATAATTTGATTGTTATTTATTTTTTCTTCAAGTAGTTCATATGTTTCATAAGGTACAACATAATGAACATTCTTTTTAGCTTTAATCATTTCACGAATTGCGGTTGCACTAGCGATTCCACTTTTTACTTTAGTACTATTGTAATCACTATAATCTCTTTTTATTGTTAAAGGTTTAATGGTACTTCTATGTCTTTTTAATGCTTTTAAATATTCAACACCTAAGATGTTGTTTGGATTACTAAGAACTTCAGTGTATTTTTTTGAATTACCAAAAAATTGAGAAAGTGCGATTTCTCTTGCTTTAGGATAAGAAAGTCCAGATCTTAATTGTGCAAGTATTAGAGAAGAGAATTCTTTTGGTTCTCTATACAAAATACTAGCAACGTCATTTAAAGGAGATATTTCACCAATTTCACTACCAAATGAAACATAGTCAACAACTCCAAGACTATTTAATATTTTAATTGCACCATCAGCAAAGTTTTCAGCACTTGATAGAGCATAAACTACTGGTAGTTCTATAACAAGGTCAACACCTGATTTTAATGCCATTTCAGCTTTAGTCCATTTATCTACGATAGAAGTGTCACCACGTTGAACGAAATTTCCACTCATTACAGCTACAGTAAAGTCTGTATTAGTAAGTTGTTTTGAAAGTTCTAGATGGTGTAAATGGCCATTGTGAAATGGATTATATTCAGAAACAATTCCTAAAATTCCATTCAAATTAATCACCGCCTGTATTGTAAAATTCTTAATTTATTGGTATAATATCATAGATTTAGTGAAAATACAATAAAATACATATTTATTAAGTTAAATAAAAAGGAGCATTTATGAAGAAAGTAACAATTTATACTGATGGTGCATGCTCAGGAAATCCAGGGCCTGGAGGTTGGGGTGCAATATTAATGTATAATGGAACTTCAAAAGAAATTTCAGGTGCAAAAAATGATACTACAAACAATATTATGGAGATTACTGCAGTACTTGAAGCTTTAAAATTATTAAAAGAAGAATGTGAAGTTGAAGTATATAGTGATAGTGCATATGTTGTAAATGCGTTTAATCAAGGTTGGATAGAAAATTGGAGAAAAAATAATTGGAGAACTGCAGGGAAAGATCCAGTTAAAAATCAAGAACTTTGGGTAGAGCTTTATGAATTAACTCAAAAACATAAGGTTACATTTATTAAAGTAAAAGGTCATAGCGATAATGAGTATAATAATAGATGTGATTTTTTAGCAACAAGTGCAATTAAAACTTTATAGTGGAGGAAAGACTATTGAAAATTATTGGTATTACAGGATCATCTGGATCTGGTAAAACAACTTTAAGTAAAATTTTAAATATGCGTGACGATGTAAAAGTAATTGACGCAGATAAAATTGTAAAAGAAATGAGTGTTCCTGGAACAGAATATTTAAATGCAATTAAAGAAAAATTTGGAGAAACAATTTTATTAGAAGATGGTAATCTAGATAGAAAAGCATTAGCTCATAAAATATATAATGATAATAAAGCGCGTGAAGATTTGAATAAATTAACTTTTAAATATGTAGTTGATGAAATGCTTGCAAGAATTAAAAGTATTACTTTGAATGAAACAGAAATAAAAATAGTTGCAATTGATGCACCACTTTTATTTGAAGCAGGACTTGATAAAGTATGCGATTATGTGGTTGCCTTAGTTGCTGATAAAGAATTAAAAATTAAAAGAATTTGTCAAAGAGATAATATAGATGAAAAAACAGCTGAAAGTAGATTAAATATTCAAAACGAAGATTTATTTTATACTGAGAAAGCTGATTTTGTAATTATAAATAGTAAAGATTGTAATTTACAAGCAGAAATAGATAAAGTATTGAAGGAGATATAAATGAAAGTTTCAGATTTTAATTATGAGTTGCCTGAAGAATTAATTTCTCAGCATCCATATGATAAAAGAGATGAAGCAAGATTAATGGTATTAAATAAAGAAGAACAAACAATAGATAACAAAGTATTTAAAGATGTTATTGATTATTTAAATCCTGGTGATTGCTTGGTTATTAATAATACAAAAGTTATTCCAGCAAGATTATATGGAAAAAAAGATACAGGTGCAAATGTTGAATTCTTATTATTAAAAAGATTAGAAGGAGATACTTGGGAATCAATTGTAAGACCTGGTAGTAAATTAAAAGCTGGAGCTAAAGTAATATTTGGTGATGGTTTATTAAAAGCAACAGTTCTTGAAGTTTTAGATAATGGAAATAGAAAAGTAGAATTTGAATACAACGGAATATTTAATGAAATATTAGATCAAATTGGACTTATGCCACTTCCACCATATATTACTGAAGCAACAAGAGAAGATAACGAAAAATATCAAACTGTGTATGCAAAATATGATGGTTCAGCTGCAGCTCCAACTGCAGGACTTCACTTTACTGAAG
Source organism: Candidatus Scatovivens sp. (assembly GCA_045602645.1). GTDB lineage: Bacteria > Bacillota > Clostridia > TANB77 > CAG-508 > Scatovivens. The sequence continues at coordinate 3,849 of JAZSBZ010000055.1, forward strand.
AACTTTTAGAAAAAATAAAAGAAAAAGGTATAGAAGTTGCAAATGTTACACTTCATGTTGGAATAGGAACATTTAGACCTGTTAAAGTTGAAACAGTAGAAGAACATGAAATGCATTCTGAACATTATTATATTAAAAAAGAAGATGCAGATAAAATAAATAAAGCAAAACAAAATGGAAATAGAGTTATAGCTGTAGGAACAACTTCTTGTAGAGTTTTAGAATCAGTTGCTGATGAAAATGGACAAGTTAAAGAAGTTGAAGGAGATACAAGTATCTTCATTTATCCTGGATATAAATTCAAATGTATAGACAGTTTAATTACAAATTTCCACTTACCAGAATCAACATTAATAATGCTTGTTTCTAGTTTAGCTGGAAAAGATTTTGTAATGAGAGCGTATAAAGAAGCGGTGGAAGAAAGATATAAATTCTTCTCATTTGGGGATGCAATGATTATTTATTAATGTACTAAGGAGAGAAAAATTTTATGGAAGAAAAAAACGAACAATCTAATTTACCTGTAGAAGTAAAAGATAAAGGAATATTAGCTAATCCTAAAGTTTTTAAAACTTTAGATGCTTTTAAAAGAGCAGGTAAAATTGCAGGTGCAATTGCTATAGGAACAGTTGGACTTGGAGTTACAGCGGTTTCATCAGGGCCCTTAATGGTTGTTGGAGCAGGTATGTTTCTTGGTGGTGTTGCAAGAATGGCTCAAAATTCATATTTAAAAGTTCAATCTAATATGCTTTTTGGTTCAAGAAAACTTTCAGATAAGAGTATAGGAGTTTATCAAGATCCTCTTAATGTAAGTGCAATGACAAGGATGCTTGGATATGGTGATCTTGATAAAATGGCTATGATGGGTATGCAAGCTTTAGTTGGGCTTGATAGATTTAAAGTAGAACTTCAAGATTCTCAAAAATATGAAATTGATGAAAATGGTAGAAAAGTTTATGATCAAAAATTTTCAACAGTAACACACAGTTCTAATTTAGAGGTTTTAAAAGCTTTAGATGCAATGGGATATATTAAATTAGATAGCATGGAAGCAAACTTTAAAGGTAGAACAATAGACGAACGTTTGGCAAGAAGAAATGAAAAAGGTGAAATTAGATCATATCTAATTGGAGAAAGACTTGGATTTGGAAATTATTCTGCAGCTGGAAAAGCTATTAAAGCAATGTTTTCAAAAGACCAAGGTGAAAAAGATAAAAATACAAGGGTTATGAAACTTGCAACATTTAGATTAACAGATAAACCACTTGATTTAGAAGAAATATCTAATGCAAAAACTAATCCAGAATATAAGAAATTACCAGACGATGTATATAAATCAGTAAGATTATTAAGTATGATGCCACGTGTAATTGCAAAAAGAAAAGTAGAAATTGTTGAAGATAGAAGTGGTAGAAGAACAATGAAATATCCGTCAAGGATGGAAAACGTTAAATTAGTTAGAAATAATATTAAAGGTAAAATTAAAGATTGGAAAGAAAAACATGGAGCTAAAGAGGTAAAAGAAGTATCACCAGATTTAGTTGCTTCGAAAAAAATGGCTCATCAAAAGGAAATTTTTGAAGAAGAGTTAAAACAAGGTGTTGTACAACCAGTTGTTAATATGCCTGAAGTTAAAAGAGATGTAGAAGAACCTACTAAAGATATAGGACAAGATAGAGAATAATATAGGAGGAAATATGGAAAATAAACCAGCAATTACATATGAACTATTACATGTTTGTAAGCAATCTGGAGCAAGAAGGGGAGTAATTCATACACCACATGGTGATATTCAAACACCAATATTTATGCCAGTTGGAACACAAGCTACAGTAAAATCAATGACATCAGATGAATTAAAAGAAATGGTAGAAGCTCAAATTATACTTTCAAATACATATCATTTGTTTTTAAGACCAGGACATGAGCTTGTTAAAGAAGCAGGTGGATTACATGGATTTATGAATTGGGATAGACCAATATTAACAGATAGTGGTGGATTCCAAGTATTTAGTTTAGGTGCTTTAAGAAAAATTACTGAAGAAGGTGTTCAGTTTAGATCACATATAGATGGAAGTAAACAATTTATTTCACCTGAGAAGGCAATGGAAATTGAAGAAGCATTAGGTGCAGATATTATAATGGCATTTGATGAATGTTGTCCATATCCTTCAACATATGAATATACAAAAAAATCTATGGAAAGAACAACTAGATGGGCTGAAAGATGTAAAAAGGCACATACAACAACAGATAAACAAGGTTTGTTTGGAATTATACAAGGTGGATTCTATAAAGATTTAAGAGAACAAAGTGCTAAAGATTTAATTGCAATGGATTTTCCAGGTTATGCAATTGGTGGTATTAGTGTTGGAGAACCTAAACCAGAATTTTTAGATATATTAAGACATACTACACCTTTAATGCCAGAAAATAAACCAAGATATTTAATGGGTGTTGGTACACCAGATTATTTAATTGAAGCAGCAATTGCTGGAATTGATATGTGTGATTGTGTTTTACCAACAAGGATAGCAAGACATGGAACAGCAATGACTAGTCATGGAAAATTAGTTGTAAGAAATGCAGCTTATGAAAGAGATTTTTCACCAATAGATCCAGAATGCGATTGCTATGCTTGTAAAAATTACACAAGAGCATACATTAGACACTTGATTAATACTAAAGAAATTTTAGGTGTAAGATTATTATCAATTCATAATTTAAGGTTCTTGACTAAATTAATGGATAGGGTTAGAATAGAAATAGAGAATGATAATTTATTGACATTCAGAGATGAATTTTACAAAAATTATGGTTATACAAATGAGTAGGAGGAAATATTATGAATTTAGAAGAGAGCGATTCATACAAAGAGGAGATTGAGAAGAATATAAGACAAAGAAGATCAGTTGTGCTTTCTATTGTAATTTGTGCAATGGTTGCAGCATTACTATTTGTTATGATAATGATTTTAAAATATCAAGATTCAATAACACTTAAATTATATTTAAACGATCAACAAATTAGAAATATCCCTCAAGGATTATATAGAGATATAGAAGGAAAAACATATCTTGATGTAAAAATGTTGGGTGAATTATTAGGTTATTCATATACAAAAGGTGTATATGGAGAATATAATGAAGATCCAGATAGTTGTTACTTACAAAATAATTTTGAAATTATTGCATTAACTGCAGATAAAGATAAATATACTAAATACATAGAAATTACAGAAGGTGAAGCTGCTAAAATTGCTGAGATTCCAGTTTTATCAATGGAAGAAAATGGATACTCAGAAAGTTTTTCAATTGCAGATGCTCCTATTGTATATTTAGAAGATAGATTGTATGTATGTAGAGAATATGCTCCAGAAATGTTTAATATGCAAATAGATTGGCAAGAATATAGAATTCGTTTCTATTCATTTGAACATATAGTAAATTCAGCAAAAATGGCAATTGAAGGATCAGGATATACAGAAGTTAGCAGTTATTATGAAAACTTAAGAGCTTTATTATATGGATTAGCAGTTGTAGGAAACGAATCTAAGGAATATGGTGTATATTCACTTTCTCAAGGAAAAGAAATTATAAGTTTGAAATATGATAAAATAGAATTTGTTCAAAACACTAAAGAATTCTATATAACAGTTGGAGATGGAACAATGGGAATTCTTGGTGCTGATGGAAGCACAATTATAAAACCATCAGAATATCAAGATATTGAACTTTTAGACGAAGCACAAAGAATTTACATTGTTAAAAACGACGGAGAATATGGTGTTGTTGGTAAAAAAGGACAAGTTATAATACATCCTGAAAATGATTCTATAGGATATGATGTTGGATCATTTATAAATGATGATATTGATAATGCTGCATTATTCTTTAAAAAATGTATTCCAGTTGAAAAAGATAAGAAATTTGGATTATATAGTACAGACGGAAAAATGCTTTTAAGCATGGTTAATGATACATTTGGATGTGTTTCAAATACATCAACACAAACATCAGGAAGCAAAGAAAATGTTTTATTAATTCCATCTGAAGTTGGTATTAATGGTATAGTATATAGTTTTGATGGACGTTATGGTATTTATGATGTTAATGCAGAAACACCAGCAATTCCACCAGCATGTGAAAGCGTTTATGCTATAACAAAAGACGGACAAAAAACATATTATTTTGATTATATGGGTGTAACATATGATTTAAAACAATATTTAATAGATAAAGGATTAAATAATATAGATACAGATCCTGTTGAAACAGAAACTCCAGAAGAACCTGTTGAAGAAACACCAGTAGAAGATACAAATACTACTGAAGAAACACCAACAGAGACTCCTGCAGAATAAGTAAAAAAATAATAAGAATAAAAAAGATTTCTATAAATATATTTTATAGAAATCTTTTTTTATGGAGGAAAATATGAAAATTATTATTAAAGAGTTATTTATTAGTGTGCTTATTACTATAGTGATGTTTATTTTACTTTCCTTAGTTGTTTGTTATACATCAGTTAGCGAAAATGTTATTGATTATTTAGTAATTGCTATATCTTGTATTTCATTAATAATTGGAGGATTTAAAACAGCGAAACAAATAAAGAAGAACGGTATTATTTATGGAGGAATATTAGGTGTTATTTATATATTAGTTTTATATATATTGTCAGGCTTAATATGTATGAACTTTAGCCTTTCAATGAATTCAATTTATATGATTATTCTAAGTATTTTAGGTGGCGCATTAGGAGGAATTTTAGGAGTGAATTTTTTGAAATAATTACTTAAAAATTATTGATATTTTTTGACATTTAATATACAATTTTAAAGAATAGTTTTATACAAATAGATGTTTACATAAACACAAAGGAGGAGATATGGTTACTTATGAAGATGTTGTAAATAACATTGAAGTTAAAGAACTTATAAAAAATGCGCAAAAACAACTAGATGTATTAGGTTATACAGAGCATTCTGCAAGACACGTAACATTGGTTGCTGAAAGAGCTGCTGAAATATTACGTGTATTAGGATATGATGAACATAGAGTTGAACTTGCTAGAATAGCTGGATATATGCATGATATCGGAAATTCAGTAAACAGAGTTGATCATGCGCATAACGGAGCGATACTTGCTTATAATATTTTAAAAGATATGCAAATGGAACCTTCTGATAGAACTGAAATAATGATGGCTATTGGAAATCATGATGAATCAACAGGAACTCCAGTAAGTGATATATCGGCTGCATTAATTTTAGCTGATAAATCAGATGCACATAGAAGTAGAGTATCAAAAAAAGATAGAAGTTTATTTGATAAACATGATGAAGTTAATTATGCAGTTACGCATTCTGAGCTAAAAATTGATACTGAGGAAAGAAAAGTAATTTTGAATCTTAAAATTGATACAAAAATATGCCCAGTAATCGATTATTTTGAAATATTCATGGATAGAACTAAAATGAGCAAAAAAGCTGCAAAATATTTAGGTTTATGGTTTGAATTAATTATAAATGATACAAACTTATTATAGGAGGTAATTATTTTGATGAAAAATAATAATGTAATTAAAGTAATAGCACTAACATTATTGATAGTAGCATTAGTATTATTTGCTTTGGTTGGAGTTAAAAAGCATGTAGCTGGAGTATGGGTAGATACTTTAAAAGAGTATAATTATGGAATGGAACTTAATGGATATAGAGAACTACGTTTTACATTAGATCGTACTGCTGCTGAACAAGAAGTATATGTTGATGAAAATGGAAATGTAGTTGGAAAACCATCAGACGGAGTTGAAACAAGAATTGAAAATACTGGCATTTCTTTAAATGCTGAGGAAACAACAGATGTAACAGCAGAAAATACAGCTGTAGAGAAAGCTAAGAAAGATACTGGATTTAAAGTTGAAACAAGAACAGTTAAATTTAACGAAGATGCAGATGTAACAAAAGAAAATTTTGACAAAACTAAAAAGATAATTCAAAAAAGATTAGAAACACTTTCTAATTATGAATATAACATAAGAGTTGATGATATAACTGGAGATATGGTAATTGAATTACCTGACGATGACAGATTAGAATTAGAACAATCTTTAATTTTAACAAGAGGTTCATTAGAAGTATTTGATCATCAAACAGGAGTTATTCTTTTAGATAATGATGATATTAAAAATATTTCATACGTAACATCTCAATTAGAAGATGGAAGTGTACAAGCATATATGAATATTAAACTTAATGATGAAGGTTCAAAAATCTTAACAGATTTAAGTAAAAAATATATTGAGACAGTTGATGGAGCGGGAAATGCTACAACAAAATTTGTTTCTGTTAGATTAGATGATCAAACTTTAATTTCAACATATTTTGGAGAAGAAGTTGTAAATGGTGAATTAAACGTTCCAATGGGACAACCATCATTTGATAATGAATCATATGTTCAAATAATGGATCAATTAGTACAATTAGTTGATATATTAAATGGTGAAGAAATTCCTCTTAAATATCAATTAGCAGATAGTACATTTGTTAATTCAGATGTAACAGATAGCGATGTTTTAATTTTTAAAGTAGCATTTTATGCTGTTATAGCTGTAGTTTCAATTGTTTTAATTGTTAAATATAAATCAAAAGGATATTTAGCAGCGTTATTAAACATTGGATTTATTGCTTTATTATCATTAGTAATAAGATATACACAAATTACAATAACATTAAATGCTGTAATAGCTTTTGTTGGTGTAGTAATTATAAATTATGTATTTATGATTAAATTCTTAAAAGGATTTGAAAATAATACATTATCAAAAGTTGTTTATAAAGATACATGTAAAGAATTTTATATTGCTATTGTACCAGCTATTATAGTTGCTGTAATATTTACATTTATGAAAGGTGCTTTAATTAATAGCATTGGAATGGTTATATTCTGGGGATTACTTGTACAAGCCTTATACAATTTATTATTTATAAGAGCACTTGATACAATTAATTAAGATAGGAGAGTAGACTATGAAGTTGAATGGAATGAAAAAAATAGTGTTATTAGGAATAATTCTTTTAGTTCTTGCAGGTTGTTTTGTAGTTGCTTTAAAAGGATTCAAGGTAGCGTTAATAACACAAAAACACGAATCAATAACTTTAATTATTGGAAAAGAAATTAACATTAAAGACATAAAAGATATTTGTAAAGAAGTATTTGGAGATAAAAATTTTATTTTAAGAGGCGTTGATAATTTTGATGATGCTGTTAATGTAAGAGTTGAGTCAATCACAAATGAAGAGAAAGATTTGTTAGCACATAAATTAAATGAAAAATATGATACAAATTATGTTGGAGAAACTATGACTGTTGACTTTAATTCTAATGTAAGAATTAGAGATATAATAAAACCATATGTTAAACCAGTAGTAATATCTTCTGCATTAATTATTGCATATATTTTAATAAGATTTAAAAATAGAGAAGTTATGAAAAAAATAGGAATAACAGCTGTAGTAATATTAATTACTGAAGCTATAATTGCAAGTGTAATTTCAATTGTAAGAATTCCTTTGTCAACTGTAATAATAAATATTATGGCTGTAGTTGCAATAGCAGAAGTGATGATTGTATTAGAACATTTAGATAAAAAAGATAAAATTGCAAGCGCAAAATAAGAAATATTAAGAAAATACTTGATTTTTTATAAATAGTATAGTAAAATAATAATGCTGTAAAGCTACCATATACTTAGTTTAAAGGAAAACCTACTTTATTCTCGGTTTATGGCAAATATAATAATTATAGGAGGTATATTAACATGACTAAAGAGAGAAAACAAGAAATCATTAATACTCATAAAAGAGAAGAAAATGATACAGGTTCTCCAGAAGTTCAAATCGCTCTTTTAACAGAGAGAATTTCTGAATTAACAGAACACTTAAAAGTTCACCAAAAAGATAATCACTCAAGAAGAGGATTATTAAAAATGATTGGTAAAAGAAGAAACTTATTAAACTACTTAGCAGAAAAAGATGTTAATAGATATAGAGAAATAGTTAAAAAGTTATCTTTAAGAAAATAATTATTAGGAGCTTACTAGAAGTAAGCTCTTTTTTCTTGCAAAAAGAAAAGCTGCCAAACGTGATGTCTGGCAACTTCCTTGTTTACTTGCATTCAAAACTTACAAGTTCACCATTTGTGAATCCGAGTCGTGCTTCTACAGTGATTTTAGATCCGATTTCGTATTCATCGTGGCGAGTTACTGTTACAATATGGCCCTCATATTCAACGGTTACCCGATAAGTATAAGAACCATTGGCGTTGGCAAGAATCATGAAGTACTCATACATTTCAAGCTTACCAAAGCCTAAACAGATGTTAGCCTGATTTAAATACTCTTCGTCGGGAAGAAAAGTCCCTTCTTTACACTCTATAACAGTTGCTTCGACGGATTTATCCTCAAAGGAATAATTTGCGCATCCGGTGAACAGCAAGGTGATAGCAATAAACATAATGATAACAAATGTTGTTTTTTTCATGGTGTTTCCTCCATAAAATTTTTTTGGAGGGCGAACCCTCCAAATGGCGTTTCAATTGAAACTAGATTTGCAGGGTCATGTAAATACAATGATTTACATAATAATTATATCACAAATTGGTGAAAAAATCAAAAAGGAGAAAGAAAAACAAGTTTTATAAAAATTATTGCTATTGCATTTTTTTAGCAGTTATAGTAAAATAATTAAGGATATTTATTTGGAGAGTAGCTTGTACAATGTGTTCTTAATTTAGAATATATCGTAGAGGTTACATTTCAAATAAATACATCAAAAATTTAAGGAGGAATGTAAAAATGTTTAAAACTTATAGTATGGATTTAGCAGGAAGACAACTTACTATAGAAACAGGAAAAATGGCAGGACTTGCCAATGGTAGCGTTTTAGTTAAATACGGTGAAACAACAGTATTAGTAAACGTTACAGCATCAAAAGAACCAAAAGATGGAATTGATTTCTTTCCACTTTCAGTAGAATATAGTGAAAGACTATATGCTGTAGGAAAAATTCCAGGTGGTTACACAAAGAGAGAAGGAAAACCTTCAGACAAAGCAATATTAACATCACGTGCAATTGATAGACCTTTAAGACCTTTATTTCCAAAGGATTTAAGAAATGACGTTGTAGTTGATTGTTTAGTATTATCTGTAGAACAAGATTGTTCACCAGAAGTATGTGCAATGATTGGTGCTTCAGCTGCACTTTCAATTTCAGATATTCCATTTGGTGGACCAACAGCAGCTGTTTCAGTTGGATTTATTGATGGACAAGTTATCATCAACCCAACAGAAGCTCAAAGAGAAGTTTCAAGATTAAACTTAACTTTAGCTGGAACAGCAGATAAAATTGCTATGATTGAAGCTGGTGCTTATGAGTTAACAAATGAAGAAATGTTAACAGCTATAAAAACAGCTCACGTAGAAATTAAAAAAGTTTGCGAATTTATCCAAACAATGAAAGATGAAATTGGAAAACCAAAATTTGAATACAAATCATTTGCTGTTAATGAAGAGGTTTATGATGTAATTGCTGCAGAATTTGGTGAAAGAATGAAACAAGATGTTCAAACACCAGATAAGCCAGAAAGAGATATTAAAATCGATAAATTAACAGAAGATGTTAAAGCATGGTATGCTGAAAAATTTGGTGAAGAAAAAGCTGAAGAAGATAAAGCAGATATTGGAGAAGCTTTATATAAACTTCAAAAGAAAACAGTTAGAAAACTTATCTTAGAAGAAGGTAAAAGAGTTGATGGTAGAGGAATATATGATATTAGACCTTTATCATGTGAAGTTGGTTTAATTCCTAGAGTACACGGAAGTGGTTTATTCAATAGAGGTAGAACACAAGTAATGTCTATCGCAACATTAGGAATGAAATCAGAAGAACAAATGTTAGATGGATTAGATTCAGAAGAATCTAAAAGATATATGCACCAATATAATTTCCCAGGATATAGTGTTGGTGAAGCAAAAGCATCACGTGGACCAGGAAGAAGAGAGATTGGACACGGAGCATTAGCTGAAAAAGCTTTAGTTCCAGTTCTTCCAAGTGTAGAAGAATTCCCATATGCAATAAGAGTTGTATCAGAAATTTTATCTTCAAATGGTTCTACATCACAAGGAAGTATCTGTGCTTCAACACTTGCATTAATGGATGCTGGTGTTCCTGTTAAAAAAGCAGTTGCTGGTATTTCAACAGGATTAATCACAGATGAAAATGATCCTTCAAGATATGTTGTTATCACTGATATCCAAGGAATCGAAGATTTCTTCGGTGATATGGATTTCAAAGTTGGTGGAACAAGAGATGGTATTACAGCTATCCAAGTAGATATCAAAGTTGATGGATTAAGCTATGAAATTATTGCTGAAGCATTCGATAGAACAGCAAAAGCAAGACAATATATTTTAGATGATATAATGGCTCCACAAATAGCAGAACCTAGAAAAGAAATTTCTAAATATGCTCCAAAAATCATCACAATGAAAATCAATCCAGAAAAAATTAAAGATGTTATTGGTTCAGGTGGAAAAGTTATCAATAAAATCATTGATGAAACTGGTGTTAAAATTGATATTGAAGAAGATGGAACAGTATTTATTTATTCAGATGATATCGAAGGAGCAAGAAAAGCTCAATCAATTATCGAAGAAATAACAAGAGAAATTGAACTTGGTGGAATTTATACAGGTAAAGTTTCAAGAATTGCTACATTTGGTGCATTTGTTGATTTAGGTGGAGGAAAAGAAGGATTACTTCATATTTCTAAAATCGCTAAAGAAAGAATCAACAAAGTAGAAGATGTATTAAAATTAAATGATGAAGTTACAGTTAAAGTATACGAGATCGATGATCAAGGAAGAATTAACTTAACAAGAAAAGATTTATATACAGATTCAGAAGAAAATAATGGATAATTAATATAAAGGAAAAAGCAGCTGGTAACAGCTGTTTTTTCTTTTGGAAATATATTTAACACATGAGAATATAATATAAATATAATTATTAAATTTTCTTTAATTTTATATAGAAAAAATTGAAATAAAAATAAGTATATGATAGAATACAGTTAAATAATGGAAAATGCATTCAAAAATGGATGTGTTTAGCTTAATTTGCGAAAAAATATCAAAAAAACGCGAAAAATGATGGAAAAAACTTGAAATGATATTTACAAAATGGTATAATTAGAAATGGTATAGCAAAAAGAGCTATTTAAAAACTTATGAAAAGAGGGTAAATTAATGGAATATTTGTATCTTTTACAACAAGCATTGATATGGATAATTACTATTTATTGGGCATACCAAATTGTAGTAAGTCTATGTTCATTAATTAAATTAAAAGACAAAAAACTATTAATAGAAAAAGATCATAAATTTATGGCAGTTGTGCCAGCTCATAACGAAGAAAATGTTATTAGAAATCTTGTTGAAAGTTTAGTTGCACAAGATTATCCAAAAGAATTATATGATATATATGTTATTGCGGATAACTGTACTGATGCTACAGCAGAAATAGCTAAAGAAGCAGGAGCTAAAGTTTTAAAAAGATTTGATGAAGCAAATAAAACAAAAGGTCATGCATTAAATTGGTTTATTAAACAAAAAATAGAAGAAAATGCTGATTATGATGCAATGTGCGTTTTTGATGCTGATAATATAGTTGATAAAAATTTCTTAAAAAATATGAATAAAAAATTATGCCAAGGTGAAGAAGTTGTTCAAGGATATAGAGATATCAAAAATCCAACAGATTCATGGGTTGCTTCAGGATATGCAATATTCTATTGGATGATGCATAGATTTTATCACTTAGCAAGATATAACTTAGGATTATCACCATTATTAAATGGTACAGGATTCATGGTTAAATTTGATTTATTAAAACCACATGGATGGCAAACAATTACATTAACAGAAGACATCGAATATTCTTTAATAAATATTGCACAAGGTAGAAAATTAGGATGGGCTGTTGATGCAATCGTATATGACGAACAACCAGTTACATTTAAAGCAAGTTGGTCTCAACGTTCTAGATGGACAGTAGGTCACTTACAATGTATGAAAGAATATACAACAAAATTAATTAATGGTATAAAAGAACATAAAACATTAATGAATTTTGATGGAGCATTATATTTATTCGGTATCCCAATGATGATTCTTACATTCTTATTATTAGGTGTAAATACATTATTATATTTAGGTGCTGAAATGACATTTGCAGAATTAGTTGGAAACTATGCAAGATATTTAATTGCTACATTTATAATTCCAATTTTAACAGGTGTTGGAATAATGGCATTAGAGAAAAAACCAATTAAACCAATGCTTACAGGAATTTTCATGTATCCAGTATTTATGGGATCTTGGATAGTAATTAATATTAAATGTTTAATTAAACCTAATACAAAATGGGAGAAAATTGAACACGTTAGAGATATTAATATTAAAGAAGTATCAACAAACTTATAAAATTAAAAAATATATAAAAAATGAGGGTAGAAAGTTTAATTTTCTACCCTTTTTTACTTGTAAAAAATTGAAAAAAATGATAGGATAGGCATAGGTAAAATTAGAGTTATAATTGCGCCTAAAATAAAATTAAAACTTCAAAAGGGGTTACAATATGGATGATCTTGAAAAAGAGTTACAGGAAGTAATTAACAAAAAGAATATTTTAAAAAGTGAACCAATGTCAAAACATACATCATTTAAAATTGGTGGTGTTGCAGATTATTTTATAAAAATTACATCAGTAGATGAACTTAAAAGTTTATTTAAAATTGCTAAAAAACATAAAATGCCAATTACATTAGTTGGAAATGGAACAAATCTTTTAGTAAGAGATGGAGGAATAAGAGGATTTGTTGTTAAATTAGAACTTAATAACTTTAAGATTAAAAGAACAACAAAAAATATTGAAATAACTGCAGAATCTGGAATAACTTTAGCAGCACTTGCTAATATTGCATTAAAAGAAGAAATAACAGGGCTTGAGTTTTTATCAGGTATTCCAGGTACAATTGGTGGAGCATTAAGAATGAATGCTGGTGCATATGGTGGTGAAATGAAAGATCTTGTTGTAAAAACAAGATACATAACATATGATGGCAAAATTAAAACTATAACTAACAAAGAACACAAATTTGAGTATAGAAATAGCGTGTTTTCTGAACTAAATGTTATTATACTTGATACTACATTAAGTTTAGAAAAAGGTAACAAAAAGGAAATTGATGCAAAAATGAAAGAATATGCTGCATCAAGAAAAGAAAAACAACCTTTAGAATATCCAAATGCAGGAAGTACATTTAAACGAAAAGAGGGATATATCACAGCTCAATTAATAGATGAAGCTGGACTAAAAGGTTATAGTATTGGAGATGCAGAAGTATCTACTAAACATGCTGGATTTATAATTAATAAAGGTAAAGCAACAGCTAAAGATGTTTTAGCTTTAGTAGAACATGTAAAGAAAACAATTAAAGAAAAAAATAATCTAGATATTGAACTAGAAATTATCGTATTAGGAGAGGAAAAATAATGAAATCTTTTTTTGAATGGTTTAAGGCAAGCACAAAGGTTAAAAGATGGATATTACTTATATTAGTTGGTGTATTATTAACCTGCTATGCTTTTACTAAAATAATGGTGTCAGAAGAAATTACATTTTTTGAATTAGGAAAAACAATAATAATTTTCGTTCTTGGCTTTATGGCTATTGTAATAAGTGTTGTTTTTATTCAAAAAAGAAGTTTGGAAATAATTATTGAAGCTAATAATTCTACTACAGAAAAAGGAAAACAAGCACAATCAAACATAAAATCTTTAATATTTAATAAAAAAGTATATGAAGAAGGACCAAAGATTGTTGTTATTGGTGGTGGAACTGGATTAAATACAGTACTTGAAGGTTTCAAAAAATATACAAACAATATAACAGCAATTGTTACAATGTCTGATTATGGAAATATTCCAACAGCTTCAAGAAAAGCGTTAGATACTTTACCACTTAAAGATATTAAAGATAGTATTATAGCAATGTCTGATAAAGAAGATATCATGAGAAAATTAATGTATTATAATTTCCAAAATGAGAGATTAAGAGGATTAAACTTTGGTGATATTTATTTAACAGCTATGAATGAAATTTATAGTAATATTTCAGAAGCTATTTTAAAAAGTACAGAGGTATTAAATATAACAGGTAGAGTAATGCCAGTTACATTAGATGAAATTACAATATGTGCTGAACTTACAGATGGTACAACTGTAAAACAAAAAGATAGAATTCCAGAAGTTGTAGCAGAAAGAGTAGAGTCTATTAATAGAATATATATTTCTCCATCAAATTGCAGACCATCACCTGGTGTTTTAGACGCAATTGAAGATGCAGATGCAATTATAATTGGACCTGGAAGTTTATATACTAATGTATTACCTAACTTATTAGTTAAAAATATTTCTAGAGCAATTAGAGATAGCAAAGCTATGAAGTTTTATATTTCAAATATTATGACTGAACCTGGTCAAACAGATAACTATACATTGTCAGATCACTTAAAAGCAATTAACGAACATGTTGGTACTGATATAATTGATTATTGTTTAGCAGATACTGGAGAAGTTGTTCCTGAGTATATTAGAAAATATAACAAAGATGGATCAGATACAGTAGAAATAGATTCAAGAAAAATAAATGAATATAACGTTAAAGTAATTCAAAGAAATATGTCTTGTATCAAAAATGAAAGAATAAGACATAAACCAGATGTTATTGCTTCAACAATTATTGAAATGATTTGTAATGATTTAAAATTCCATGATATGCAAAATAACACTGAATATTTATTGCTTCAATCTGTATTAAAAGATCAAAAGAAATTAATTGTTAAAGAAGAAAAACGTAAAAAGAAATTAGCTGAATCTAAAAAACAACCTAAAAAAGAAAGTGATGTTAAGAAAAACAGTAGATTTAAAGAAAAGTATAGAGATAGAGTAGAATCTATTCAAAATACTGAAGCTAAGATAAAAGAAAATAGAAGAATAGCTGAAGAAATTGAAAAAATGGAAAAAGCTAAAAAAGATTCTATGAGAAGAAAAGAAACTTCAAGAGGTACACGTAAAGAGGAGATGCCTAGAACTCCTAGAAGAAAATAAAAAAGGAAGAATACAAATGAAAATTAGTAAGAAAAAAATTGAATTAAAAGATAGTTTAGAAAAAGAATGGATTATAACAAATGGTCTTGGTGGTTTTTGTTCAACAACTGTTGTAGGTGCAAACACTAGAAGATATCATGGATTATTGATTGCTCCACTTATGCCACCAGCTCAAAGACATTTATTATTATCTAAGCTAGACGAAACAATTATTGTAGATGATCAAAAATATGATTTATTTACAAATGTGTGCTCACAATACATATCAGATGGTTATAAAAGATTAGAATCATTTGAAAAAGAATATTTACCAGTATTTACATATAAAGTAGATGATATTAAAGTTGTAAAAACAATTTCAATGGTGTATGGAAGAAATACTGTTGTTGTTCAATATAAGATTAAAAACGGTAAAAAAGACGCTAAATTAGTATTAGCACCAGTTTGTAATTTCAGAGACTTCCATCATATGACAACAAATCATGATTTTGATTTAAGACAAAGAGAAGAGAATAAAAATAAAATTAGAATAGAAATCGATGGGAATGCAAGTACTCCACTTTATATTTATTTGAATGATGGTAATTATATACCTCACCATAATGATATTTTTAGAAACATGTATTACTTAAAAGAGGAAGAAAGAGGTTTCTATCCAGAAGAAGATCTAGCTGTTCCAGGTAGATATGAAATAGAATTAAAAGCTAAAGAGTCAAAAGAAATCACATTTGTTGCATCTTTAGAAGATAATACAGAACAAATAGATAGTAATAAAGTTTTTGAAGATGAAATTAATAGAATTAAAAAAGTAGTTGAAGAGACAGATCTATTAATTAAAAAATCAAAATTAACAAAATCTGATAAAGAGTATAATGAGTTGATGACTGATTTATTAATTGCATCTGATACATTTGTTATTAAAAGACCAACATTTGGAACTCATTCAATAATAGCTGGTTTCCCTTGGTTTTTAGACTGGGGTAGAGATACATTAATTGCATTCGAAGGATTACTTTTAACAACAAAGAGATTCGAGCTAGCAAAAGAAATTTTATTAACATTTACAAGAGATATTAAATACGGATTAGTACCAAATGGATATTCTGGATTTGACAATAGACCATTATACAATAGTGCTGATGCATCACTTTTATTATTTGAACAAGTTAATAAATTTTTACAATATACAAAAGATTATGACTTTATAAAAGATAATATTTATGAAAAATTAAAAGATATTATTTATAATTATCAAAATGGTATAAATTTAGATGATAATAATATTTATATTGATGAAGATGGATTATTATCATCAGGAACAGAAACAACTCAAAACACATGGATGGATGCGAAGATAGGTAACTTTGCTGTAACTCCAAGAAATGGTAAAGTAGTTGAATTGAACGCTTTATACTATAATGCATTAAAAACACTTGAGAATTTAGCAAATAAATTTGAAACAAAAGAAGTTGCAGATGTATATAGAAAAACAGCAATGAAACATCAAAAAGTATTTGAAGAAAAATTCTATAATAAAAAGAAAAAATCTTTATATGATGTTTTAGGAGATGATAAGATAAGACCAAATCAATTATTCAGTATATCTACAACATATCCTGTAATAAAACCTTCATCAGAGATTGGAAAAACAATATTTAAAACGGTTACTACAAAACTTTTAACAAAATATGGATTAAGAACTCTAGCTAAAGGCGAAGAAGGATATATTCCATATTATGAAGGGGATCCAGTTAAAAGAGATATGGCATATCATCAAGGTGTAGTATGGGTGTGGTTAATAGGATTGTATGTAGATGCACTTAAAAATATAATTGATGATGAAAAAGATAGATTAGAAAAAGAAAAATTAAAAGTTGAATATGAGAAATTAGTAAAAAATACATTTACAACTTTTAAAGCTGAAGTTAATAGTCCAGAAGGGCTTGGAACAATTTCAGAATTATATGATTCTCAAGCACCTTTTGAAGCAGGTGGAACATTCTCACAAGGATGGAGTGTATCAGAAGTAATTAAAATTGTTTCAAAATTAAAATAATAAACTATTAAATAGCCCAGGTTTTATAACCTGGGTTTTTAATTAAAAGAGAGGTTATCATGATTAATATTGAAAATGTAAGTAAAACATATTCAAAGAATAACAAAGTAATTGATTCATTAAATTTAAAAATAAATGATGGTGAAATTTTTGGATTCTTAGGACCTAATGGCGCTGGAAAAACTACAACAATAAAAATGATGACAGGAATTACAGAAATTGATTCTGGAAATATTTATATGGACAATATAAGTATTGCTAGCGAACCAATAATTGCTAAAAAGCAATTTGGTTATGTTCCTGATTCACCAGATATGTTTTTAAAACTAAAAGGAATTGAATACTTAAACTTTTTAGCAGATGTTTATAATGTATCTAAAAACGCGCGAAAATCAAAAATAGAGGATTTAGCGAAAAGGTTTGACATATATGATGTATTAAACGATAAAATTGAAAGCTATTCACATGGAATGAGACAAAAAATAATTGTTATAGGTGCACTTCTTCATGAACCTAAAAACTGGATTTTAGATGAACCAATGACAGGTTTAGATCCAAAATCAGCTCATGATTTAAAAGAATTAATGAGACAACATGCTGATAATGGTAATACAGTATTTTTCTCAACTCATGTACTTGAAGTAGCAGAAAAACTATGTGATAGAGTTGGAATAATAAATAAAGGAAAACTTGTATTTGTAGGAACATTAGATGAAATGAGAAATAATTTAAAAGATGGTTCTTTAGAAGAATTGTTCCTAGAAATTACAGAAGAATAATTAATATAGATTGGAAGATTAATATGAAAGACGTTTTCTTATTAACTAAAGTGTTACTAAAAGGGTCAAAAACTCAAGTTTCAGGTAAGAAAAGTAAAAAGATAGGTACATATTTTCTTATTATTTTTGCTTATGTTTACATCATGGGATTTATGGCATATTTGTCAAAAGAAATAGTAACAGCTTTAGCTGAATTTAATGTAGAATTTTTATTTTTAAGATTAAGTTTAATTGCTGCGTTTGCTTTATTTGTGATGCAAACCTTGATTGCAGCGCTTAATATACTATTCTTTTCAAAGGATATAGAAGCGCTTCTTCCATTACCGCTTAATCCTTATAAAATAGTAATGGCAAAAATGAATTGCTTATTGGTATCAGAATATATTATGAGTTTATTATTTATTGTGCCAGTAATTGTTACATATGGTTATGTACTTGGATACGGAATAAGCTACTTTTTAATGGCAATAGCAGCGTTATTATTACTACCAGTGGTTCCAGTAATTGTAATTTCTTTATTGGTTACTTTAATAATGAAAGTCACAAATATTATTAAAGATAAGAATGTTGTACAATACTTAAGCATTATATTATCTTTAGTATTAGTATTTGGAATACAAGCAATTAGTAATAACACCACTGAGAATGTAACAACGCAAGAAATAACTGAAATGGTTGTTTCTCTTGAAGAAAAAATATCAGAATATACAGCACTTTATGTGCCAATTAAACCAATATATGAAATGTTAAACAATCACGATAACGTAGACGGAATTAGGTATCTTGGAATATCATTTGTCTTAAATCTACTTGTATACTTAATTGGTACAAAAATTGTTTCAACAGTATATTTGAAAATAATAACATCAGTAAAATCTGGTGGTAAGAAAAGTAATAAGAAATTACTAAGAGCAGATTATAATAAAAGTAGCATTAAGAAAGCTTTTATTGATAGAGATTATAGAATATTAAAAAGAAATCCAAATTTCTACATGCAATGTTTATTACTACCATTTATAATGCCGATAATAATATTTGGATCAATGTGGTATTCACTAAGTGAAATGCCTGCGCAGGATTTTGAATTTATATTAGGATATATAAATAGCGGATATGCATTTTCAATTATTGTTGCAGTAATATCACTTTTTTATGCATTTAACTATATTTCAGTTACAGCATATTCAAGAGATGGATCTGATGCAAAAGTTTTAAAATATATTCCTGTAAAAATTGATAAACAAATCTCATATAAAACATATCCAGGAATTAAACAAAACATATTTGTAACTTTATTAATGTTAATAGCTTTAAAATTAGTTGTAAATACATTAAGTATAGTTAATTTTATACTAGCGTTTGTAATATGCTATTTAGTAAGTGTTTTAAATAATTATTTTGCAGTTTTAATTGATTTAAAAAATCCAAAGTTACATTGGGTTACAGAACAAGCTGTTGTTAAACAAAACTTTAATATGATAATTCAAATGTTTTTAATTGTAATACAATTAATGGGAATTGTAGGATTAGGATTTAAATTGCAAAACTTAAATCAAATTGTTATAATACTAACATTTGTATATTTGATATTAATTGGATTTGTAAAATTATATATAAAGAAAAAACAAAATGAATTATATGAGAAAATAGACTAAACATAAAGGAGTTACTACTATGGAGTCATTAAAACCTTTTTATAAAATCTTAGCAGAAATATGCAAAGAAAAAGGGATAAAAGAAAGAGAAATATCTTATGGTTGGATTAGAGAACTAAGTAAAGATGGTGACAATCATTATATTATGAGATATCAATTCGATTTAAATAGTGAAATTTCATACAATATTGCAGGAGATAAATTTGCAACATATGAAGTTTTAAAATCAAATAATGTACCAACAATTGAACATAGAATGATTTTTAGTCCAGAGACAAGAAGTTGTTACTATGAAAATAAATTTGTAGAAGAAGCAAAAGAACTATTAGCTCAAAATAACAATAAAGTTGTTATAAAAGCTAATAATTCATGCCAAGGAAAAGATGTATTTATATGCTTAAGTGAAGAAGAAATCGAAAGAGTAGTTGGAAAACTATTTGAAGAGAAAAACGATACATTAAGTGCATGTCCATATGTTGATATTGATTTTGAATACAGAGTTGTTTACTTAGATGGTGAAGTAATTTTTGTTTACAAGAAAAGAAAACCATATGTTACAGGAGATGGAAATCTAACAGTAAGAGAGTTAATAAATAATAAATTTAATCCTGAATCTATTAAAATAGATATTTGTAGAAAAGTTGATTTAGACTATGTTCCAGCTCCTGGAGAAGAAGTAACAGTATCATGGAAACATAATTTAAACAATGGTGCAGAACCAATACTTGTAGATGACAGTGATGAATATTTATCAGAAGTAAAGAAAGTTGCTATTATGGCAGGACAAGCAGTAAATATTAAATTTGCTACTATTGATGTTGCACTTACTCATAATAGGGAAGTTTTAGTAATGGAAATAAATGCTAGTGTTTGTATGAATAAATTTTCAGAAATAGTTCCAGGTGGATTTGAAATTGCTAAAAATGTATATTCAAAAGCTGTAGACAAGATGTTTGAATAGAATTTGTAAACAGGCTAATTTATTGATGAAATAAGTTGGTCTGTTTTAGTTTTTTTGTCCCAAAAGACCTTGACAGTTTGCGATTATACATATAAAATATTAACATAGGTTTAAAATACAATTAAATTATATAAATACTACTTACGTGAATTTATGAAATAATTTGTTGTACATTGAAAATTTAATAGAAAGAGGTAAATGTAATTATGGAAACAATTTTAATTATCGTTGCCACTGTTCTAATCTCAGCTGTAATTTTCATACCTGTTGGGGTAATGATTAGAAAGAAAATTGCAGAGTCTAAAATTCAAAGTGCAGAAAGTGAAGCTAAAAGATTAATCGAAAACGTAAAGATAGAAGCAGAAAATTTGAAAAAAGAGGAATTGATTAAAGCTAAAGAAGAAGTACTAAAAATAAGAAATGAATTAGATCAAGAGATTAAAGAAAGAAGAGGCGACGTTCAAGCACAAGAAAGAAGATTAATTCAAAAAGAAGAAAACTTAGAAAAGAAAGTTGCTCTATTTGACAGTAAAGAAAAAGAATTAGAAAGAAAATTTGCTGATAATGAAGCAAAAAAACAAGAGCTTGAGAAACTTTATAATCAAGAATTAGAAGAATTACAAAGAATCTCAGGTTTAACACAAGATCAAGCTAAACAACAATTACTTGAGGAATTAAATAAAGAAATTACTCAAGAAAAAGCAGCTATGATTAAAGATTTAGAAGCAAAAGCTAAAGAAGAATCAGAGAAAAATGCTAGAGAAATTGTTAGTTTTGCTATTCAAAAATGTGCTGCTGACCATACTTCTGAAACAACAGTATCAGTTGTTTCACTTCCAAATGATGAAATGAAAGGAAGAATAATTGGTAGAGAAGGTAGAAACATTAAAACTCTTGAAACTTTAACTGGTATCGATTTAATTATCGATGATACACCAGAAGCAGTTATCATTTCAGGTTTTGATCCATTAAGAAGAGAAGTTGCAAGACTTGCTATTGAAAAATTGATTGATGATGGAAGAATACATCCAGCAAAAATTGAAGAAATGGTAGAAAAAGCTAAAGAAGAAGTTGCTGCTATTATTAAAGAAGAAGGAGAAAGAGCTGCTTTAGAAACTGGAGTTAATAATCTTCATCCAGACATAATTAAATTAATTGGAAAATTAAAATACAGAACAAGTTATGGACAAAATGTATTAAACCACTCTATTGAAGTGTCTAACTTAGCTAGAATAATGGCTGAAGAGTTAGGAATTAATTCAAAGATTGCAAGACGTGCAGGATTGTTACATGACCTTGGAAAAGCTTTAGACCACGATATGGAAGGAACACACGTTGAACTTGGCGTAGAAATTCTTAAAAAATATAAAGAGAATGATACAGTTATCAACGCCGTTGAAGCTCACCACGGAGATGTTGAACCATTAACATTGGAAGCAATTTTAGTTCAAGCTGCAGACGCTATCTCAGCATCAAGACCAGGTGCTAGAAGAGAAACACTTGAAACTTATATCAAGAGATTAGAAAAACTTGAAGAGATTGCTAATTCATTTGATGGAGTAGAAAAATCATTCGCTATACAAGCGGGACGTGAAGTTAGACTTATCGTTAAGCCTGAAAAAGTATCTGATGCAGATATGGTAATTATGGCAAGAGACGTTGCTAAAAAAGTAGAAAATGAAATGGAATATCCAGGACAAATTAAAGTAAACGTTATAAGAGAGTCTAGAGTAATTGATTATGCAAAATAATATAAAGAAAGGCAGATAATTTTTTATCTGTCTTTTTTTAATTGTAAGTATTGACATTCTAAGGTTTTGAACATATAATACAGCTAGAAACGGCTAATAAACGCGGAGGATCAAAGGATATAAATGATAAATAAAAACTTATATTATTTTAACAACAAATACGAAAATATATCTGATGAAGACCTAATTGGAAAAATCCGATTAGGAGATTCTGGAGCGCAAAATTATTTATTAGACAAATACAAAAACCTTGTTAATATGAAAGCTAATAGGTTTTATCTAATTGGCGGAGAAGATGATGATATACTTCAAGAAGGTATGATTGGTCTTTTTAAAGCAATACAATCATTTGATCCAGAGAAAAATAATTCTTTTAAAACATTTGCTAACTTATGTATTGAAAGACAATTAATCTCTGCAATCAAAACTTCAAACAGACAAAAACATATACCATTAAATTCATCTTTCTCACTAAATACTTCAGCATTTGATGAAAATGATGATACAAGTGTTATCGAAGTTCTAGATACAAATTATGTTGAAGATCCACTTGATACAATTACAAAAAGAGAATATTTTGATTCAATAGAAAGTAAGATAGATAAAACATTAAGTTCATTTGAAAAACAAGTATTAAATAGATACGTTCAAGGTGAGAGTTATGTAGATATTGCTCAAAAATTAGATTCACCTGTAAAATCTATAGATAATGCAATTCAAAGAATAAGAAAAAAAGCAATGAAGTGTTTAAAAGATGAAGATTAATCAGTGGTATTAGTCTTCATTATTTATGATTAAAGGAAATTGCCCTCTTAGCTCAGGTGGTAGAGCACTTCCTTGGTAAGGAAGAGGCCGCCAGTTCAAGTCTGGTAGTGGGCTCCATTAAATATATATATGGAAAGGATTTAAAAATGAAAATAGGAATAGTTGGACTTCCAAATGTTGGAAAAAGTACTTTATTTAATAGTATAACAAAAGCAGGAGCTGAATGTGCAAATTATCCATTTTGTACAATTGAACCAAATGTTGGTGTTGTTGCAGTACCTGATGAAAGAGTAGAAAAATTAGCAGAAATATATAACCCACAAAAAGTAACAAATGCTGTTGTAGAATTTGTTGATATTGCTGGACTTGTAAGAGGAGCTAGCAAAGGTGAAGGTTTAGGAAATAAATTTTTATCACATATTCGTGAAGTAGATAGTGTACTTCAAGTTGTTAGATGTTTTGATAATACAAATATTGTACACGTTGATGGAAGTATTGATCCAATACGTGATATTGAGACAATTAATTTAGAATTAATTTTTGCTGATATGGAGACGATAGAAAAAAGACTTGATAGAGCAAGAAAATTATTAAAAGCTGATAAAAAATATCAATTCGAGATTGATACTTTAGAAAAAGTAAAAGCGGCTTTAGATGCTGGAAAATGTGCTAGAACATTAGATTATACTGATGAAGAAAGAGAAGTGTTAAGAGAAAGCTTTTTACTTACAATGAAACCAGTATTATATGTTGCAAACGTTTCAGAAAATGAACTTGAAAATCCAGATGCTAATGAAAATGTTCGTAAAGTTAAAGAATATGCTGCAGCAGAAAATGCAGAAGTTATTCCACTATGCGTTAAAATTGAAGAAGAGTTAAGTGTTTTAGATAAAGAAGACAAAGAAGAAATGCTTGCAGCACTTGGTCTTGAAGAATCAGGGCTTGATAAATTAATCAAAGCAAGTTATAAATTGTTAGGATTAATGTCTTTCTTAACTGCTGGTGAACCAGAGGTTAGAGCTTGGACAATCAAAATTGGTACAAAAGCACCACAAGCTGCTGGTAAAATTCACTCAGATATTGAAAGAGGATTTATTAAAGCAGAAGTTATTTCATTTGATGATTTAATGAGCGCTGGTGGTTCAATGGTACAAGCGAGAGAAAAAGGTCTTGTAAGATCTGAAGGAAAAGAGTACATAATGCGCGATGGAGACATTGTTTTATTTAGATTTAATGTTTAAATATTACAATTGTGTTAAATTTGTAAATTATATAAAAAGTACTTGCATAATAAAATTTTTATATGTTATAATATGAACAGATGTTAAGTTATAGGAGATGAGGAAATGTTAAAATTATTAAAAGAAAAAGTTTTAGTTAGTTTAGTAGTAGTTTTACTTGTTGCATTAGTTATAGGAAACGTTGTTTCATTAGCTACAGAGCCAACAGTTACAATCAATGCAGGAGCAACAAATACAAATAAAGCTGCAACACCTGGTGTTCAAATTACAGCAACAGGAAGTACAAATACAAATAAAGCAAATACAAATTCAAATACAGAATCAATTTCTGCTACAGTTGGTGCTACAAATAATACAGCAAAAAATACAAACAAAGCTAGCACAAATACAAATAAAGCAAACACAACAGCTAAATTACCTTATGCTGGTGATGAATCATCAGTTGCAATCGTTGTAATAGCTTTAGCAGCATCTGCTATTTATGCATACAAAAAAGTATCTGATTACAATATCTAATTAAATAGAAAATAGATTAATTAAAGCACACTATAAGTGTGCTTTTTTGTTGTCTAAAAAACTTAAAAAAAGTTTCTAAAAGTGTTGAAATTTTGGCAAATGACTGATATAATAATGAAAAATTTGAAAGCGCACAAAAGATACAAGTAATTAAGGGTTATTTGTATCTTTTTTTATTTTATTTTGTGAGGGATTAAAATGTTGTTTTTAGAAAAATTAGAACAAAAAAGAATATATCTAATTGCAGTAATGATTTTATGTATTTTACTTAGCGTAGCATATGGATTAGGATTTGCAATTAAAGAACAAATTGCATCTACATCAGTTATGCTTATTAAGATTGATTCAAAAAATACTACAGAACTAAATGGTGGTACACTTGAAATTTCAAAAGGGTTAGTATCAACTTATGAGGAATTAGTAAAAAGCGATAGTAATTTAAGTGAAATTAAAACAAAGCTAAAATTAGATACAAGTATTAGAAAATTAAAAGAATGTATTTCACTTGAAAAAGTATCCAACTCTGATACCTTTAAAATTGAAGTTAGAAATGAAGATGCAGATATTGCGATTTCACTTTCAAAAGAAATATTGAATAATTTTTCTGAAGACTTAAAAAATGTTAATAGCTTTACAAAGATATATATAATTGATAATCCGCATATAGTAGGATCTACATATTTTGGAGTTGTGTTTAGTTATGCTTTAAAAGGTATTGTTTTAGGATTAGTAATAGATGCTTTATATATCCTTTTACTTGTTTATTTAGATAAAAATGCTAAAACAGGATTGAATTTAGAAACAGAAGTTGCTTTAAAAACATTAATGACAATTCCTTGTAAAGAAACTTCAAAGAAAAAACATAAAGATTCAAAAGCAGAATTAATTGCATATGAAAGCGAGAAAACAGAATTTTCAAAAGCTTTTAAAAATTTAAGATCAAATATACAATTCGTAAATGTAAATAGTGATACAAGAAATATAATTTTAGTTACAAGTCCAAATCATTTTGATGGTAAAAGCTTTGTAGCTGCCAATTTAGCAATTAGTTATGCAGAAGTTGGTAAAAAGGTAATTTTAATTGATGCTGACATGAGAACAGGAAGACAAGGTAAAATATTTAATATTCCAAATAATCTTGGACTTTCAAATTATTTATCAAGTTTAGATACACATGGTGTAGAAATTAATGAACTAATAAATAAATTTATAAATGAAACAGCGATTAAAAATTTAAATTTAATTACATCTGGAACAATACCACCTAATTCAAATGAATTATTAACATCTGATAGATTAGTTAATATGATAAAGGATTTAAGTGTATTCTATGATGTTATTATTATCGATGGAACACCAATTTTAACTACAACAGATTCTTTAATTCTAACAAGAGTAGTTAGTTCAACATTGATTGTAACAAATTACAAAAACACAAAAACTGATGATTTAATAAAATCTAAAAAAGATATTCAAAATGTTGGTGGAAGAATTATCGGTGTTGTTGTAAATAATGTTAAGATTAAAAATATAAAAGAATCTAAAAAAGCAATAAAAGATAATTTAGATAAATTTAAAAATATCATAAAA
>JAZSBZ010000056.1:0-15892 GCA_045602645.1 Candidatus Scatovivens sp.
GAATTGTTTTCTGCGTCGTAGAATACGTATGCATAGATGTCATCTACTTCCATGGTGTCAGTCCAGAAAAGAACATTGCAAAGCTCACGCTTTAATTCTTCGGTCTGACAGGTCTGCGGGAGTGGTGCTATATATATAACATCTTTGATGAGTTGTATGCATCCATTATCCACATTGTACTTGCTAAGGGTTTGTTCAATAAGTTCTACAGCGTTTTTGGTGTGCCGCTTATCAGCAGCAATCTCGTATTTCTTCATATAATGCCTCCCTCTGAAGTGAATAAATTTTTATGTAAAAGTTATTATATCACAAAAATGCTTAAGTGTCACTATTTTCACGTAAAAATCACAATTAGAAGGTTTATAAATAAAAAAACAAAAATTGTTTACTATACAAAAAGAAATATGATATAATTATGTAGACAAATTAGATATATTAATGAATAAAAAATATAAATTACGCCAAAATAAGTAATAAATAATTTGAAAAGGTGGATGTAATGGTTATCACAAGTAAGGATAATGAAACAATTAAACATATAAAAAAACTTAAAGAAAAGAAATATAGAGATGAATATAAAGAGTTTATTGTAGAAGGCATTAAGATGGTGCAAGAAGCAATAGAAGAAAAGGCAGATATTAAATCAATTATTATATGTGATGATTGTAAAGTTCAAGATAGTTTATCAAATGAACTAAAATATGAAATTGCAAAATTTGATTGTATATATGTTGCTGAGAAAATATTTTCAGGAATGTCTGATGTTATTAATCCACAAGGGATAATGGCAATAATTAATAAACCTAGTAATAGTGAAAATGAAATTGATTATACTCAAGATACATTTTTATTACTAGATAATATTCAAGATCCTGGTAATATGGGAACAATATTAAGAACTGCAGATAGCTTGAATATGTCACAAATTATTGTTTCAAAAGGAAGTAGTGATATATATAATCCTAAAGTTGTTAGATCTACAATGGGAGCAATTTATAGAATAAAAGTTGTAGAAGTAGATGATCTAGTAAAAATAGTTAAAGAATTAAAAAAACATAAAATAAATGTATATGCAACCGATTTAAAAACTGACAAAAGCATATATGATGTTGATTATAAAAAATCAGCTATTGTCATTGGAAATGAAGCTAATGGTGTTTCAGAAAGAGTACTTGATGAAGCAAGTTTAAGAATTAAGATTCCAATGATTGGAAAAACAGAAAGCTTAAATGCTGCTGTTGCAACAAGTGTTATTTTATATGAAGCACATAGACAAAAGGGTGCTATAAAATAAGGAGGAGAAATGGGACAAATAAAAACTCGTTCTTTTAAATGTCCATATTGCGGACAAGGAAGAAATATTGCTGTATCTGATAGTATCAATATTGATGCTCAAAAAGAATATAAAGAAAGAATGCTTAAAGGTAATTATTTTAATTGTAGTTGTTTAAGCTGTAATGAAGTATTTAAGGCTGAATATCCACTTTTAATAGAAAATCCAAGTAATAATGCATTAATATATTTTGTTCCACCACGTGAAAGATTTAAACTTGATAAAGTTGAAAATATGCCTGCAGTTAATTCGTTTGGAAAGAAACTAAGAATTGTAAATACTCAAAAAGAATTAGTTGAAAAGATTATAGAATTTGATGATCATTTAGAAGATATTATAATTGAATATATAAAAACAGTTATTTTTGATGGTTTAGAAAGAAGCCAAAAAAATAAAGTAAAAGACTTTTTCTATATTGGAATGGACGAGGAAGTTTTAAAATTTGTTGCACCAACTAGAGATGGTACATATAACATAAATGTCCCTAAGAAAATATATACAAATTATAATCAAAAATTTAACATAAAAGAATCATATAAATTTGTAAAAATTGATAAAACTAATATAAATAATTATATTTTTTAAAGATAAAACCCACGTTGCAAAAAGCAAAGTGGGTTTTTTTAATCTATTAATAATTCTAATATTTTTGGATAAATTTCAGTAGCATTTGTGTTCCAATTGTCTACTATTTTTTTTGCTTGTTCTCTAGAACCAGCATGTGCTTGAAGATCAAATATTGTTGTATTATTTTCAACAATTTTACATCTTACAGTGAATTCTCTTTCTGAAAGAGGTGTATATTCAGAAGAAATAGAAAATTTATCTTTAACTGTATCTAAGTTTTTCTTAAATTTACTATCAACTTCTAATTTTAGAATGCCAGGAACAATATCAATAGTTAAATTGATTGCGTTTTTTCCTTCATCAGTAATTTCATATATATCTGCATCTTCAATTTGGTACTTTGTTATAAATTTATCTTCTAATAAATCTAGTAAGAATTGTTGAAAGTAAAAATAGTTCATATCTACTATAGATGTAACAAGTTCAAGCAATTCGTTGTGTGATATTGCTTTACCAACTTTGCTTAAAATGTATAGTAATAATATTTTACTTTCAGCAAGTGTTTGGTCATCTGAATTTAATTTCAATAGTATAACCCCCTTATTGTAAGTAATTCCTTGTTTGCTACATTATATCACAGAATTTTAAAATGTAAATAAAATTTATTGCTCTTAACCAATAAACTATGATAAAATAACAAAAAAAGAATACTTAGGACAAAGAGGTATAAATTGGCTAGTGAATTAGAATTATATAAAAGATTAATTGAAAATATGGATAGTGAAGATGTAAGAATTGAAATTGCAAATACACTACCTAGTCTAGCTCTTTTATCAGATCATCATGTATATGAGTTTAGAAATTTATTAAGAAAGTTTATGTTATATGATGAGGGTAGAGAAGCTGTTTTGCAAAAGTGGAGAATTTTATATCAAAATGCAAGTAATCCAGTTGTTGCTTTACGAGAAATGCTTCAAGATGATGAAACAAGAGAAGATATATTTGAAAATGTAGAATATTTGATAAATTATGGAGATTTTAGAGATACTGCACCGCTTGCAGAAGCAATCGCAGGAGTAGAGGGTGGAGCACATGTTATAGCAAATAATTTTGATGACTTTTTTGAAGGTTGTTTAACCGATCTTTCTGATATAACACTTCCATGTTTAGATACACCGCTTGGAAGAAGAAAAGTTAAGGAAAACTTCGAAAGAATAAAAGATAGATATAGTCAAAATGAATGGGATACACCAGTAGGTGGTTTCTTTGCTACAATTAAGAAAATGGAAGGTCTTCCAGAATTTAAAGAAGAATATGATAAATATAGTTATTTAGCACAGCTGTATAGTGAAATTGATGTACCAATATTTAAAGTACAAGATCCAATGGAAATATTAAGGCTTGCAAAAGAAGGTTTTGATTTTACAGAAGCAAATGCACTTTCAGGTGCAAGATTTGTAAAAAGTGAAACATTTGTTAAACTTCTTAATTCACCAGATTTAGAAGAAAAAATAATTGTTTTAAAAGAAATATCAAAAGGAAAACCATATAGATTTAAAGGTGCTGGTTCAACTAGTTTAATACTTCAAACAGGAGATCAAGTAGTTAAGATAGGTGCTGGAAGAAGAAAATTCGAAGTTCCATATCATCCAAGAATAATGATGCCATACTTTAGAAAGAGATATCAAGATGGTAGTTGTATGGAAGTATTTGATTATGGAGAAACTAAATCAGCAGAAATTACTGATGAGAAACTATTAGAGATATATAAAGAATTAGAAGATGCTGGAATTTTATGGGGAGATGCTAGAAAAGAAAATTTAGTAGTACTAAAAAAAGATAATTTACTTCCAGATTATATAGCAAGCGATGAGTTTAATGTACTAGGATTTTTAGAGCATCCAAGATATCCAACTAATAAACACAAAGCTCTAAAAAAAGGAGAGATAGTTGTTTGTGATTTAGATATGTTATATGTAAAAGGAGATCCAAATTATCAAAGAGGAATTTTTGATGATATAATTTTTGATTATATTGAAGAGCAAAGACGTCAAGGTAATTATGCAGAACGTGATGATGATTAGGAGGAGACAAGTGGATAATAAATACGAATGGAATTTAAAAGAGTTATTTATAGATGAAGATGCTATAGAAAAAGCAATTAATGATGTAAATGCTGGAATAGAAAAATTAAAATCATTTAAAGGTAAACTAGCATCTGGAGTAGATGAAATTTATAATTGTTATAAATGTATGATAGATATTATAGAAGTTCATGAAAAATTATATGCTTATGCAATGCTACAATATCATAAAGATATGAGTAAACAAGAATCAATAAAATTCTATAAAAGAATTGAAAGATTAAGTACGGATTTTTCTGAAGCAGAAAGTTTTGTATCACCTGAAATCAGTAAAATACCAGATGAGATTTTAGAAGAATATTTAAAAGACCCTAGAATGATAGAATTTGAAAAATCTATAAGAGATATTATGAAAGAGAAGAAACATATTTTATCTGAAGAGGTTGAAAATGTTTTAGCTCAATATAGTGAATTATTCTCTAGTGCAGAAAATACATTTGATATATTTACAAATACAGAATTTGAGTTTTCATCAATTAAAGATGATGATGGAAATGAACTTAAAATGAATGCTGCGCTTTATTCTAAATACCTTACTAATAAGTCAGAAAATATTAGAAAGCAAGCATTCGAATCAATGTATGCACTATACAAAAAACATATAAATACAATTACAGAATTATATTTAACTAGAGTAAAATCAAGAGTTATTTCTAGTAAATTAAGAAATTATAAATCATCATTAGATGCGGCCACAAATCACGATGATTCAAATGAAGCAGTATATCATACACTTTTAGATGCAGTTAATAAAAATTTATACTTAAATCATGAGTATATAGATTTAAAAGCTAAACTTTTAGGCAAAGAAAAAGTTAATATGTATGATGTATATGTAAATACATTAGAGTCAGATAATAAAACTGTAGATTATGAAGATGCAAAACAAATTGTACTTGATGCCCTTTCTATAATGGGGACAGAATATACAGACAAATTAAGAGAAGCATTTGAAAATAATTGGCTTGATGTTTATGAGAAAGATAACAAGATGGGCGGAGCATATAGTTTAGGAGTTCATACAGTTCATCCATTTGTGCTTTTAAATTATATTAATTCATCAAGAGATATTACAACAATAGCTCATGAGCTTGGACATTCAATGCATAGCTTTTATGCTAGTAAAAATCAAAATATTATTAATGCAAATTATACAATTATGGTTGCTGAAGTTGCATCTACAGTTAATGAGATATTACTTGCAAATTATTTAATAAAAAAAGAGCAAGATCCAAATAAAAAAGCAGCATTAATAAATGAACAATTAGATATGATTAGAGCAACATTAATTAGACAAGCGATGTTTGCTGAATTCGAAAGAGACGTACATTCAAAAATTGAAATGGGAGAGAGTTTAACTTCTGATAATTTAAACGATATTTATTTTGAACTTGTTAAAAAATATTTCGGAGAATCTTCAATTGCAAATGAAGAGATAAAATATGAGTGGGCAAGAATTCCTCATTTTTATAGATGTTTCTATGTTTATAAATATGCTACTGGAATTACATCAGCAATAGTTATTGCTAGTAAAATTTTAGCTGGTGAAGAGGGATATATTGAAAAGTATATTAATATGCTAAGCCAAGGCGGAGCAAAAGATTCACTTACTCTTTTAAGGATGGTTGATGTAGATTTAGAAAAAACAGAAACATATGAAAAAGCGTTTGAATATTTTAATAAAAACCTAAAAGAATTGAAAAGTTTGATAAATTAAGCTTTTTTCACACAAAAAACATAATTTTGTTATATAAATGAAGAGTAAAAATAGAAAAATAAAAAAATAAAGTAATAAAACAAACTATATTGGAGGTAGTTATATGGGTGATTTAACAGTATTAGTAGTAGATGATGAATCTAGAATGAGAAAGTTAATTAGAGATTTTTTAATACAAAAGAACTATAATATTTTAGAAGCAGAAGATGGTGAAAAAGCACTAAAGGTTTATGAAGAAAATAAAGAAAAAATAAATTTAATATTACTAGACGTTATGATGCCAAAACTTGATGGATGGTCAGTTCTACGTAATATTCGTCAAGAAAATAAAAAATTACCTATAGTAATGTTAACAGCAAGAGCTGAAGAACAAGATGAACTTTTCGGATTTGAACTTGGTGTAGATGAATATATAACAAAACCATTTAGCCCTAAAATTTTAGTTGCTAGGGTAGAAGCTATATTAAAAAGATCAATGCCTGAAGCAAAAGAACTAAAAAGCTATGATGGAATTGTTATTGATAATGAAGGTAGAACAGTTACTCTTGATGGCAAACAAGTTGAATTAAGTTTTAGAGAATATGAGTTATTAAAATATTTATTAGATAATGAAAACATTGCATTATCAAGAGATAAAATTTTAAATACTGTATGGAACTATGATTACTATGGTGATTCTAGAACTATTGATAGCCATATTAAGAAAATTAGACATAAACTTGGTAAAAAAGGAAAACACATCCAAACAATTCGTGGTATAGGATATAAATTTGAAATAAAATAGTAGGGGAAGTTTATGAAGTTTAAAAATATTTTTAAATCAATTCGTGCTAAATTATTTTTAACTTTGTGTATAGTAATTGTTATGATAATAGCATTCTTTGTTGTTATTAGTAATACACTTTTAGAAACACTTTATTATACATCAAAAAAAGATGATCTTTTAGATACATTAACATATGTTCAAGAAAATGTTCCAAAAGAAATTACAGAAGATAAAAAAGAAGATATTGAATCTGACTTAGAAAAAGTTTGTGCAAAACATAGCTTTGAAATGGTAATTAAAAGTGAGGAAGAAATAATTTTTGCATCAAATAAAGATTTCTCAAATGACTTTGGAACTGTAAATGATATTAATTATGATATAAATTATAGTATTTTTAATAAATCAGATATCATGTATGCTAGAGAAGAGGTATCTTTAAGAAAAATAATGAGTAAAGCAAATGGAATGGATTATGTTTTACTAAAAGGGAAACTTGAAAATGGAAATAGCATATATGTAAGAACTCCAATTTCACCAATAGAAGAAAGTGCTGAAATTTCAAATAATTTCATTTATGTAATAGGATTCTTATCAATAGTTTTAGGTGGATTTGCAATTCTAGTAATTACAGAAAGATTTACAAAACCTATTGAAGAATTAAATGATATTGCAAATGAGATGAGTAATTTAAACTTCAAAAGAAAATATAGAATTAATGATTCTGAAGATGAGATAGATGAACTTGGAAAAAGTATAAATATTTTGTCTGATAAATTAGAAGAAACAATTTTACAATTAAAGAAAAACAATTCAGAACTTGAAAAAGATATTGAAATAAAATCAAAAATAGATGAGATGAGAAAACAATTTATATCAGATGTTTCTCATGAATTAAAAACTCCGATAGCTTTAATTCAAGGATATGCAGAAGGTTTAGTGGAGAATGTTATTACTGATGAAGAAAGTAAAAAGTTCTATACTGAGGTAATTCTTGATGAAGCTAATAAGATGGATAAACTTGTAAAAAGTTTACTACAACTTATGAAGCTTGAATATGAAGATAGGAAGTTTAATGATAATAAGTTTGATATAGTTGAATTAATTAATGGTGTAATAAAATCATCAAAAGTTATGTTACAAGAAAACAAGATAGAAGTTGAATTTAATTCAGATAAACCAATGTATGTATTTGCAGATGATTTTTATATTGAACAAGTAGTTACGAATTATTTTACAAATGCTATTAAAAATAATACTGAGGTTAATGGAGAAAAGAAAATAAAAATTTCTATCAAAAACGGAAAAGAAGCTGGTAAGTTAAGAGTATCAGTATTCAATACTGGCAAGAAAATAGATGAAGAAAACTTAAATAGAATCTGGACAAGATTTTATAAGATTGATGAATCAAGAGATCGTTCTAAAGGTGGAACAGGAATAGGACTTGCAATTGTAAAAGCTATTATGACTAAATATAAGAGTCAATATGGTGTAACAAATAAAAAAGATGGGGTAGAGTTCTATTTTGAAATTGCAGAAATGAAATAAAAAAAGACCACTCGTGGCCTAGCGGTTACGAGTGGTCTTTCTTGTCGGAAGCGGAATATCGATATCGATTTTCCTGCAAACACGGAATTTATCTCCTTCGGGGATGATGTATGCCTTAATCTCATGGTAACGATCAACCTTGCGAAGATGTTCTAGCCGAGCTTGGGCCGCTTCCGGGGTGTCTTCAATGAAAACATTTGTGAATTTCATTTAAAAACCCTCTTTCTATAAGTTTATAGTATAACGCACTTATAATTATAACATATTTTTGAGTAAAATTCAATTAAATGCCTAGAATGGCCTTAGCTATATCAATTTCTTCTTGTATTGGAGCTTTAACATTTTCTAAAGCATATTCGTCTTGAAATTCTGCCCATTTAAATTTACCAAAATCATGATAAGGAAGTAGTTCAATTTTTTCTACATTATCAAGTGTGTCGATAAATTCTTTTAATTTTTTTAAATCGAATTTGTCATCAGTGTAACCTGGAACCAATACTTGTCTAATCCAAGTAGGGATGTGAAGGTTATTTAAGTATTTAGCAAATTCAAGAGTGTTTTTATTTGGTGCACCTGTTAGTGCAATACATTTTTCGTTATCTATATGTTTAATATCAAGTAAAACTAAATCTGTATATTTTAATAATTCTTTTATTTCATATGAAATTGGAATGCTTCCAGCTGTATCTATTGCTGTGTGAATCTTATGATTTTTTAGTTCTTTAAATAATTGGATAAGAAAGTCGGTTTGAAGTAATGGTTCGCCACCTGAAATAGTAACACCACCGCCAGAATTATCCATATATGATTTATATTTTAAAATTTCTTTTACAAGCTCTTGAACAGTTACCACTTTACCAGAATTAACATTCCAAGTATCTCTGTTATGGCAGTATTTACATTTTAAGCAACATCCTTGCATGAAAATGACAAATCTTATACCAGGACCATCTACAGTTCCAAAAGTTTCTATTGAATGTATTTTTCCAATCATTTTTTCACACTCCTTTATAAAATAAATTATATTAATTACATTATAAAAAATTAAATAAAAAAAGGCAAACATTTTTTGTTTGCCTTAAAATAATTATATTAAATGTTTTCGTGAATTGTTCTATTAATAACATCTAATTGTTGTTCTCTAGTTAATTTAACGAAGTTAACTGCATATCCTGAAACTCTGATTGTTAATTGAGGATATTTTTCTGGATGTTCCATTGCATCTTCTAAAAGTGCTCTATCAAATACGTTAACATTGATGTGGTGACTGAATTTTGCAAAGTATCCATCAAGTAATGCTATTAAGTTTGAAATTCTAGATTTTTCATCTCTTCCTAATGCTTTAGGAACTACGGCAAATGTGTATGATATACCATCTTCAGCATAGCTATATGGTAATTTTGTCATTGTATTTAATACAGCTAAAGCTCCGTGAGTATCTCTACCATGAATTGGGTTAGCTCCAGGACCGAATGGGGAACCAGCCTCTCTACCATCTGGAGTAGTACCAGTTGCTTTTCCATATACAACGTTTGATGTGATTGTTAAGATTGACATTGTAGGTTTTGAGTTTCTATATGTTGGTTGTTTTCTTAATTTATTCATGAACATTTTTACAATATCAACTGCAATTTGATCAACTCTGTCATCATCGTTACCATATTGTGGGTAATCACCTTCAACTTTGTAGTCAACAGCTAGTCCTGTTGCATCTCTTATAACTTTTACTTTAGCGTATTTCATTGCTGAGAATGAGTCAGCTACTATTGATAATCCTGCGATACCGCAAGCCATTGTTCTTAGAATTTCTTTATCATGTAAAGCCATTTCTAATTTTTCGTAGCAATATTTATCATGCATATAGTGGATGATATTTAATGCGTTAATGTAAACTCTAGCAACCCAATCACACATTTTATCAAATTTATCCCAAACCTCATCAAAGTCTAAGTATTCTGAAGTAACAGGAACTTTTTTATCTGTAACTTGTTTACCAGAGATTTCATCTCTACCACCGTTAATAGCATATAATAGTGTTTTTGCAAGGTTAGCTCTTGCCCCGAAGAATTGCATTTGTTTACCAATTCTCATAGCAGATACACAACATGCTATACCATAATCGTCGCCCCAATATTCTCTCATTAAGTCGTCATTTTCATATTGGATTGAACTTGTTTTTATTGATAATTTTGAGCAATAGCTTTTGAATCCTTTTGGTAATTTTGTTGACCAAAGAACTGTTAAGTTTGGTTCTGGCGCAGGACCTAATGTTTCTAATGTATGAAGAACTCTAAATGAGTTTTTTGTAACTAAAGTTCTTCCATCAATTCCCATACCACCAATACTTTCAGTAACCCAAACTGGATCACCACTAAATAATGTATCGTATTCTGGTGTTCTTAAGAATCTTACCATTCTTAATTTCATAATAAAGTGGTCCATAATTTCTTGAGCATCAGTTTCTGTTAATACACCACTTGCTAAATCTCTTTCAAAATAGATATCTAGGAAAGAGGCAACTCTACCTAAACTCATTGCAGCACCATTTTGCTCTTTGATAGCACCTAAGTAACCAAAGTATGTCCATTGAACAGCTTCTTTAGCATTTTTTGCAGGTCTTGAGATGTCAAAACCATATTTAGAAGCCATTACTTTTAATTCATTAAGGGCAGCTATTTGATCAAAATGTTCTTCTCTATCTCTAATTAATTCTTCTGTTATAGAAGGGTGGTCTAATGATTCAAAGTCTTTTTGTTTTTGTTCGATTAAGAAATCAACACCATATAAAGCAACTCTTCTGTAGTCACCAATAATTCTTCCACGACCATATCCATCTGGAAGTCCAGTAATTAAGTGAGAAGTTCTTGCAGCTCTAATTTCTGGAGTATATGCTGTAAATACACCATCGTTGTGAGTTCTTCTATAGTTATGATAAATATCAGCTAATTTTCCATCAATTTTTTCATCATATGCAGCACATGATTTTTCAACTATTCTAATACCACCATTAGGCATAATAGCTCTTTTAAGTGGTTCTTCTGTTTGAAGTCCAACGATTTCTTCTAGATTTTTATCTATATAACCAGCTTCATGGCTTGAAATAGTAGAAGCTATATCTGTTGATATAGCTAGTACACCACCAGCTTCTCTTTCTTTCTTATATAATTCTAAAACTTCTTCCCAAAGCTTTGTTGTTTTTTCTGTTGCATCTGCTAAGAAAGAAGCGTCACCTTCATAAGGTGTGTAGTTCATTTGAATGAAATTTCTAACATTTACTTCATTTTCCCACGAACCTGAATTGAAATTATTCCATTCTTCAAATCTCATAAAATCCTCCTAATTGTAATGTTTATATGTATATTTTTAACTAAATTTATTATATTATTTAATTAAAA
This sequence comes from Candidatus Scatovivens sp., assembly GCA_045602645.1. Taxonomy (GTDB): domain Bacteria; phylum Bacillota; class Clostridia; order TANB77; family CAG-508; genus Scatovivens. The sequence continues at coordinate 11,468 of JAZSBZ010000056.1, forward strand.
TTTATTTTACACACTTTTTTTCGATTATAAATTGTAACACAAAACTATAAAAAATTCAACCCTAGAAAGTTTATAATAGATATGTAAATTCTGTGTGCTTAGAATAAGAACTTTTTGTCAAAAAATAATATTTGATAATTGACAGTATTTTTGTAAATATATATAATTATTATAGAAATTTTACGAAAAGAAGGTAGAGAAAATGAAAATAATATTAGCTTCACAATCACCAAGAAGAATTGCACTTTTAGATCTTGCAAAAATAGAATTTGAAGTAATACCAAGTAATTATGTTGAAAGATATGATATGTCTTTAGGTATTGAAGGTATTTCAAAAGAACTTGCTTTAGGAAAAGCAAAAGATGTTTTTGATAATACTCAAGGAGATAGAACTATTATTGGTGCTGATACAATTGTGGTTAAAGACAATGTAATTTTTGGAAAACCAAAAGATAGGGCAGAAGCAATTAAGATGTTAAAATCAATTCAAGGAGATGTTCATACAGTATATACAAGTCTTGCAATTTTAATTGAAGAACGTGGTGAATATAAAGAATTTGTAGAAGTTGTTGAAACAGACATTACAGTTAATCCAATGACTGAAGCTGAAATAATAGAGTATGTAGATACAGAAAATCCTATGGACAAAGCTGGTGCGTATGCAATCCAAAGTACATTTGCTAAATTCATAGATGAAATAGAAGGAAATTACATGAGTGTAATTGGACTTCCAATAGATAAAGTTTATAAAATTTTGAAAGAAAATGAAATTATTTAATATAAAACAAAAAAATCACTTCGAAAGAAGTGATTTTTAATTTATTATCCCATTTTTGCAAATACATTAAATTGAAGTGCTTGTTTTACAACAGGCCATTCATCTTCTGGAATAGAAGAAACTATTACTGCAGAAGAACGTTCTTCAACTATTTCTAATATATCTAAATTAGCATATCTGCTATTAGTTTCGAATATATCATTTTTATTATTAAGTGCTACGTAATTTTTTCCATTTGCTTTACAAGTGAATGAAAAAAGTAGTTCCATATTTAAAATTTCTTTTTTAGTATTTATTATTCTTAATGGTTGCATATATACCTCTCAAAATTTATTTTAATGGTGTTAATGTTTGAAAGAATGGATTTGATAATAAGTCTTCATCAGAAATTGGCGTTTGATTAATATCTTGAGTAACTGGTTCTTCAGTAGGAGTAACAGGTTCTGATTTTTCTTCTACTTGTTTTGCTTCTGGAGTTACTTCAATACCTAAAATCTGACGCATTTTTTCAATAGTAAGTAGTTGTGCTTTATGAAGTACGACTGTACTTTTTTCTGGAATATAGTTAAAGTTGCCAACTTGTACTATTGAACTTGAATTTTTGTAAATATCGTTCATTTTAGAAGTTAAAAGCGAAGTATTATAAAATGCTTTTAAAGTGTCTAAATCTTGCTTTAGAAGTACAATAGATCCTGGGCAAGGGAAAACTACTTTCATTTATTTCACCATCCTTAGTAATATACAATATAGATAATATTATCAATAATAAAAAAATATTTCAATATTATTATTTACATTTTATAAAAAAATTTCACAATTAATAGAAGAATTTGTACTGATGTGTTATAATAACTTAGAATTTTAAATTTTGAGGTGAAAAAATGAAATTAAATATAGTTTTAGTAGAACCTGAGATACCACAAAATACAGGTAATATAGCAAGAACATGTGCAGCTCTAGGAGCTAAACTTCATTTAGTATATCCACTTGGCTTTTCTGTGTCTGAAAGAGAAGTTAAAAGAGCAGGATTAGATTATTGGGATAAACTTGATATTGAAGAACATACAAGTTTTAATAAATTTTTAGAAAAGTATAAACCAGAGGAAAACAATATGTTTTTTGTCACAACAAAAGGACAAAAAGTGTATTCAGATGTTGATTTTTCAGAGATGGATGAAGTATTTTGTTTATTTGGGAAAGAAACCAAAGGTCTTCCAGAAGATATTCTTCAAAAATACATAGAAAAAACAATAAGAATTCCAATGAGAGAAACACTTCGTTCTTTAAATTTATCAAATTCAGTTGCAATAGTAGCTTATGACGTTTTTAGACAAGCAAAATTCGACAATTTAGAAGAAATTAGTTCATATTTTAAATAAAAGTATTTATTTTTTGTAAGTTTTATTATAAAATTAGGATAAGTTTTTAAAAAGAGAGGTATTCATATGAAAAAAATAGTTTTAACAATGATTTTAATAGCAGTATTAACTGTTGGAATGTTTGCATTAACAGGATGTACTTTAACACTTGAAACAACAGATAATTCTGTATCAGCTTCTGTTGATGGGGAAACAACAGAACAAGTTGATAGTGTAATTGATTGGATTAAAGCAAGAATAGATAGAGTATTTAGTTCTGATGATTCTTCATCAGATGCTGCATAATTTTAGGAGGCAATAAATGAGAAAAACTATAGCTATAATATTAGTTCTTTTTGTCATGCTTTTTTCTTTAACAGGTTGTTCTGAAGAAAATGTTGAAGTAAAAACTTCAGAAACTACTACAACACAAACACAAACAAAAACAAGCGCAGAAAAAGAAGAGAGACAAACAGTTGATGATGTGGATTACGCAGCAGCTGCAAAAAAACAAATGGCAGAACCTGAAGTTGGAGAAGAAGTTGCAATTATGCATGTTAAAAATTTTGGGGATATAAAATTTAAATTTTTTAAAGATGTAGCACCAAAAGCGGTTGAAAATTTTTTAACACATGCAAAAAATGGATATTATGATGGATTAACATTTCATAGAGTTATAAATGAGTTTATGATTCAAGGTGGAGATCCAGATGGAAATGGTACTGGCGGAGAAAGTATTTGGGGAAAGGGCTTCCCAGAAGAACTTAGCTTAGAGATTGTTCCATACAGAGGAACACTATGTATGGCAAGTTCTGGTACAGGAACTTCAAGTTTAGGAAGTCAATTTTTTATAACACAAGCTCATTATAAAGCTGATGAAGGAGCTTATTTTTCTCAAGTAGGTTTACCAGAAGAATTAAGAAAACAGTATGAAATATATGGTGGTAATATATTAAGTTTATATTGTTCATATACAGTATTTGGACAAGTTTATGAAGGAATGGATGTTGTAGATAAAATTGCTGCAACAAAAACAGAAGCAGTTCCATTAGTTATTGATGGAGTTACCTATGGTACTCAAAGTGATAAACCTGTAAATGACGTAGTTATAGAAAGTATAGAAGTAACAACATATAAAAAATAAATTATTTGGGCATAGTTACTATGCCCAATTTTTAAAGTTAAGGAGTAGATAAAATGTATAACGAATTTGGAATAAGTGAAAATATAGTACAAGTTGCAAATGAAGTTGAAAAAGAATTAGAACCAATATTTAAATCTTATGAAGAAAACTGTATGAAGATGAGTGCAAAAGTTTTAAAAGCATTTCAAAAAAATAAAGTTTCAACAGTAGATTTTAATGAAGTAACTGGATATGGTTATTATGATGGTGGTAGAGAAAAGTTAGAGAGAATTTATGCTGATATTTTTGGCGCAGAAGATGCTCTTGTAAGACCACAAATCATGTCTGGAACACATGCTTTAGCACTTGCTTTTTTCGGTTTGTTAAAATATGGTGATACTATGATTAGTATTTCTGGTAGTCCATATGATACACTTCAAAGTGTAATTGGCTTAACAGGAGATAGTGAAAATTCATTGATTAAACATGGAATTAAGTATGAAGAAATTGATTTAGTTGATAATGATTTTGATTATGAAAGAATAGCTCAAAGAGTTCAAGAAGGAAATGTTAAATTAATAGAACTTCAACGTTCAAGAGGTTATGCTCAAAGAAAAAGTTTAACTATGGATAAGATTGCAAAAGTTATAAAACTTATTAAAGATATTAATCCGGAAATAATTGTTATGGTTGATAACTGTTATGGTGAATTTGTAGAAGATATTGAACCAACAGAAGTAGGGGCAGATATATTTGTAAGTTCTCTAATGAAAAACTTAGGTGCAGGTATTGCAACAAGTGGTGGATATATTGTGGGTAAACAAAAATATATTCATAGTATAGCAGAGAGATTAACAGCTCCTTGTATTGGAAAAGATTTAGGTGCAAACTTTAATCAATTACTTTCATATTACAAAGGAATTTTTATGGCTCCATCAGTAGTAAAATCAGTATTAAAAACAATGACATTTGCAAGTAGAATGCTTGAAAGATTCGGTTTTGAAGGAGTTAGTCCTAAATTTGACGAAAAAAGAACAGATATAATTCAGACTATTGAATTAAAATCAGAAGATAAATTAGTTAAATTTTGCCAAGGTGTTCAAAAAGGATCTCCTATTGAGGCGTATGTTACACCAGTTCCAGATGACATGCCAGGATATGAACAT
>JAZSBZ010000057.1:0-12567 GCA_045602645.1 Candidatus Scatovivens sp.
TAATATTCTTTTTTGCTTTAAAAACTTAAAAAGTACTTTAGATTTTATAAAAAGACTTTCATATAACTTTAAACTAGATAATTTATACTTTACTTTATCTAAATATAATAACTTTTATTTTTTCCTAATGAATACTAAAAAACTACCTCTTAAACAAATAAAAATGATGCAATTTCATTTTTTAGAAGAAATTACACCATATACTACATCTAACATATTAATTTCAAAAATAAACGAATATAGCAATACTATATTAACATCAGAAAATCTTAACATATTAAAATCACTACTTTAGTACAAAAAAAGGAGAGCTTCGCTCTCCTTAATTTTTAGTATAGATAATTTTGAGGATTTTTTGCTACTCCATTTACTCTAATTTCTAAATGTAAATGTGGCCCTGTTGAGTTACCTGTTGAACCAACTGCCGCGATTGTCTCCCCTTGACCTACTGACTGTCCTACATTAACATATAATCTACTACAGTGAGCATAGTATGTTTGAATTCCATTACCATGATCAATTATTACTAAATTACCATATGAACCTTTCCATCCTGAGTATATAACTTGTCCAGCTGCTGCAGCTTTCATAGGTGTACCTGATGAAGTTGCTATATCAAGTCCTGTGTGAACACCACTTCCTCTTCTACCGAATCTAGAAGTAATTGATCCATTAACTGGTCTTACAAGTGCAATTCCCAAAGATGTATTTGTATAATCAACTTTCTTTGATGTTATTACTTTTTTCTTCTTAACCACTGCTGGTTTTTCTTTGTATAACGCCATAACTGTTGAATCTTTATCTGAAAATTCTTTTAACTCTGTCTCATATTTCAATGCATAAGTTACTGAATCTTGATTTTGACTATTTTTTGATTTAAGTTCTGTTATAATTGCATCTGCTTCTTCATAAGAAGATACATAGTATTTTTCAGCACCATCTTCTAGAATAGCATAATACTTATAATAAGGAACACCCGAGCTAATTACTGTATCAAATATTTCATCATCGTTAGCTTTAAGTCCTTTTTGTAATAAACATAAATCGTATTCTGGATAATTGTCTACCTCAACAAATGCTACTGTTTTGTTGTCTCCACTATCTAAATATGTATTAATTTTCTTTTGTAACTTACTTTTGTCTTCAGTATAACCTATAAACTCACCGTTTAAAGATACACTGTACATTGGTTTATACACGACAAAAACTACAAAACCTATGATTGCCAAACCTATAAGTAGCATAAGTATTAATTTAATCCATGCTCTTAAGTAAATCACTATGTTCTTTAGAGTATTAGTTATTGCCACCACCCCTTTGTACCATATTTGAATATAATTAAGTGTATCTTTGCAAATTTTTACTTAAAACGAGTAGCATTTTTTACATTTTAAATATTAAATTGCAAAATGATACTTATATTCACCATTAGCTTATAATATTTATCGTTTAATGTCAATAACATTTTCTTTTAATTTTAGTTAAAATTAAAAAAATCGGTAAAAATTACCGATTTCAAATTACTCATTTGTCATTTCTTGTTTTACTGTACAAATTTCTTGAGTAGTTGCCTGTTGTGCAGGTGTATAATAACCTTTTGATTCTGCAAGTTTAAAAAGCTCATACTGAAAACTTTCAGAAGAATTTCTTAAATTTTGAAATGTTTGTCTAAGCTCCATATTAGCTGTTTCTGTAATTGCTCCACCAAATTCTTTTAAAGACGCTTTTGTTGAAGCTAAAACGTCATTAACAATAGCTTTTTCTTCCATATTACCTCCTAATCTAAAAATGACATTAACTTTTGTTTAGAATTTAATGCATCTTGCGCAGCTTTATTTAAAATTTGTTTAATTTGCGGATCTACTGCTGTATCTGAGTAGTGTGTAAATTTTGAATATGCATTAGTTTGAGCTCCAATAAAATGTCTTAAATTTTGAAGTTCCATTTGATTTAAAGTTCCCATTTAAATATCCTTTCTAAATATATTTAAATATAGTATTTCTAAAAATCTTAATAATATTCATTTTTTCAAAATATTTATCTATTCAATTGACAAACCAGATTCATTGTTTTATAATGTATTTTGTTACTGATATGGGTGATTAGCTCAGATGGTAGAGCAGCTGACTCTTAATCAGAAGGTCCGGGGTTCGATCCCCCGATTGCCCACCAAAAGAAGTTCTTTATAGGACTTCTTTTTTGTTTCAAGAAAAAAGGATTGCCTCGATTTCTCGAGGCAATCCTTTTAGTATTTAATTAGAATTCGAAGATTAAGAATTCATTATATCGTTAAATTCTTCTCCATCTATTTTTTCTTTCTCTAATAACACATTTGCAACTCTGTGAAGTTTTTCCATGTTTTGATTTAAGATATCTTCTGTTCTTCTATATGCTGTATCAATAATTCTCTTAACTTCTTCGTCAATTAATCCTGATGTTTCTTCACTAAAGTTCTTTTGTTGTGTAAAGTCTCTTCCTAAGAACACTTCTTCATTGCCTGATCCAAATGTAATTGCTCCTAGTTTTTCACTCATACCATATTTTGTAACCATTGCTCTAGCAATCTTAGACGCTCTTTCAATATCGTTACTTGCTCCTGTAGAGATGTCTCCTAATACTAATGCTTCTGCTACTCTACCACCTAATAATGATATGATTTGTTCTTCCATTTCTGATTTGCTCATAAATGATCTATCTTCAGATGGTCTATACATTGTATATCCACCAGCCATTCCTCTTGGAATAATAGATATTTGATGAACATCATCTTGTGTAGGTAAAAACTTACTTGCTACAGCGTGACCAGCTTCATGGAATGCAACTAGTTTCTTTTCTTTTTCACTAATTACTCTTGATTTTTTCTCTGGTCCCATAGTTACTTTAACCATAGCATCTTCAATTTCTGCCATACCAATTTCTGTTTTATCTCTTCTTGCACTTAACAATGCTGCCTCATTTAATATATTTTCTAAGTCGGCACCAACAAAACCTGCTGTATTTTTAGCAATTGTTCCTAAATCTACATCATCACCTAATTTTTTCTTTCTAGCATGAACTTTTAATATTTCTTCTCTTGCTTTAACATCTGGTGTTCCAACTAAAATTTGTCTATCAAATCTTCCTGCTCTTAATAACGCTTTATCAAGTACGTCTGGTCTATTTGTAGCAGCAAGAACAATAACACCTTCGTTTGCTGAGAATCCATCCATCTCTACTAATAATTGGTTTAATGTTTGCTCTCTTTCATCGTGTCCACCACCAAGTCCTGCACCTCTTTGACGTCCAACTGCATCAATCTCATCTATAAATATGATACATGGAGCGTTTTTCTTTGCTTGTTCGAATAGATCTCTAACTCTTGATGCACCAACACCAACGAACATTTCTACGAAGTCAGAACCACTTATAATAAAGAATGGTACTCCAGCTTCACCAGCAACAGCTTTAGCAAGTAAAGTTTTACCTGTTCCTGGAGGTCCTACTAATAATACTCCTTTTGGAATTCTAGCACCCATATCTGTGAATTTTTTAGGTGATTTTAAGAAATCAACTATTTCAGCTAATTCCTCTTTTTCTTCATCTATACCAGCAACATCTTTAAATGTTAATTTTGTTTTAGCATCATTTGCATTTAACATTCTAGCTTTACTTTTACCAAAGTTCATTGATTTATTTCCACCTTGGTTAGGATTCATAAGAATGAACCAGAATAATAAGAATACTAAAAGAATAACAAATGGTGAGAATAAGCTAAGAACTGATATTATAATAGATTCTTCTTCTTGGAAAATCTCTAAATTTGGATTTTCTTCCATTATAGGAGCCATTTGCTCCATGAAGCTATCTACACTTGGAATAGCAACTTCTTTAGGTACTGTATTCTCAGCATCGCCTACAAAATAAACATATGCGTTTGTCTTGTCAGATGATATTTCGATTTTTTCAACTTCATTGTTAGCTATACTGCTTATTAATTTTGAATATGACATCTTCATATCTGGATTGTTTAATACAGTATGAAGCACAAGTAAAATTAACACACAGAATATTAACCATGTAGCTAATGTTTTGATACCACTTTTCAAAATATTTTCCTCCCATATTTTTATATGCCTAAAATATAGCATAGCAAAAAATCATTTACAATAGGTTTTTAAAAAAGAAATATGTCTGTAACATTCGCTATTTCAAGGCCTTTACGGAAGCCTATTTTACATCCGAAATATAGATTTTTTTATTTTTGATTACAATTTTAGTTTTCTTGTTTGGAGTCAAAAATTTATTACCTATATTGTTGTTACAAAGTTTAATTATATCTTCAATATGTACTTTTTCGATTCCCTTTGTTGTTCCAAAAATCTTATTAATAGAATACAAAATTACTCTTTTTTGAATAGCTATATTTTCTTCATTAAAACGCTTCAAATCTAATATAATTATAGACTCTAAGCTTTCATTATATACATCATTTTTTAAATTATTTTCTTCTAAACATAACTTTTTATATGCTTCTTCAGTTTGAGAATCTAAGTATAATAAATCATCTTTAGCAATATTTGAAAGTCTTGTAATTGATTCAAGAATGTTAGGGTTTAACTCTTCTTTTATATACGGAATAACTATATTTCTAATCTTATTACGTGTATAAACATTCTCATCATTTGATTCATCATGTCTTGGATTTAGATTTTTCTTGCTACAATATTCTTCAATTATACTTCTTTCAATTTCAATTAACGGTCTAATATAATATCCTGATTTTGCTTCAATTCCTTTTAGACCGCTTAATCCTGAGCCTCTAACAATATTCATAATAACAGTTTCAACGTTATCATTTGCATTATGAGCAACAGCAATTTTATTTGCACCTACTTTATCTTTAATTTCATTAAAGAAATCATATCTAATCATACGTCCGGTTTCTTCTAATCCCCTTTTTTCCCTAGAAGCTTTCTCTTTAATGTCTGCATGTAATACGAAAAACTCCACGCCAATCTTTTCTGAAAAATCTTTTACAAATTCTTCATCAATCTTAGCATTTTCTCTCAAACCATGATTAATATGTGCTACTACAATATCAAAATTAATAATACCTTGATTTTTGATATCGTTTAAAATATTAAGCATTGCAATAGAATCTGGTCCACCAGATACTCCAAGCACAATTTTATCCCCATTTTCAATTAAATTAAACTTTCTAATTGTATCTAATACTCTCTCTAACATACAATCCACCTTTTCTAAAATAAAAGGACGTACCTAAAGAACACCAAGTTCATAAAGTTACGTCCCCAAATTAATTTTAATTATTGTTCTTCAAAATATCTCTTCTCTAAATTAGCAAATTTAGTATAACTTGGAAGCCAAGCTAAATCTATTGTTCCTGTTGAACCACCTCTGTGTTTTGCAAGGATAACTTCAGCTACGTTCTTTTTCTCACTATCTTCATTATAGTAATCATCTCTATATAAGAAAATAACTTGGTCAGCGTCTTGCTCAATTGCTCCAGATTCTCTCAAGTCTGAAAGCATAGGTCTCTTATCATCACGTTTTTCAACAGAACGAGATAACTGAGATAATGCAATAACTGGAACTTGTAGTTCCTTTGCTAATATTTTTAAAGATCTACTAATTTCTGAAATTTCTTGCTCACGGCTCGCATTTTTCTTACCACTACCTTGAATAAGTTGTAAGTAGTCGATAACAATAAGTCCAATATCTTTTTCAATCTTTAATTTTCTACATTTTGCACGAATTTCCATTATTGAAATACCTGCAGTATCATCAATATATATAGGAGCTTCTGATAGTCTTGTTAATGTTGAAGCAAGTTTTACCCAATCATCATCATCTAATTGTCCTGTTCTAACCTTATTACTATCTACTAAAGCTTCACTACACAAAATTCTGTTACCAACTTGATCTTTAGACATCTCTAAGTTGAATATTGCTACACCTTTTTTAGCTTGGATCGCAACATTTGCAGCAATATTAATAGCAAATGCAGATTTACCCATAGCAGGTCTTGCAGCAACAATTATCAAATCAGATCCATGAAGACCAGATGTCTTCATATCATAGTCTTTAAATCCTGTCGGAGTTCCACTTAATTGTCCTTTTTGGTTATATAACTCTTCTAATTTAGCAAAAGTTTCTACTAAAACATCTTTTAAAGCTGTATATCCTTTAGTATTTTTCTTTTGAGCTAAATCAAATATTTTCTTTTCAGCCATGTCAATTATACGGTCAACATCTTCTGTCTCGTCATAACCAAGAGCTACAAGTTCATTTGCAGAAGATATTAAATTTCTAAGCATAGCTTTTTCATCTACAATTTTTATATACTTATCTACGTTAGCAGTTGTAGGAACTCTTTCAGGTAAGCTTGCTAAATATTCAAGCCCTCCTACTCTTTCAAAGTTTCCTGTTTCTATTAATTCTGCTTTTACTGTAATTATATCTATTGGTTCGTTTTTTGAATACAAACTAAGTATAGCTGCATATATAGCCTTATTATCTTCTCTATAAAATGCATCTTCTTTTAATATTTCAATTGCAGCAATAACAGAATCTCTATCTGTTAACATACACCCTAATATCGCTTGTTCAGCTTCTATATCATGTGGTGGTACTTTTCCTAAATCCATATCTACATCCCTCTTAATTTATATAGATTTTTTGCCTATTTACTTGGCACTACCATAACTAGAACACTAGCCATAACACCTTCATTAAGTTTAATATCAACTTTAGTTGTTCCAGCTACTTTTATAGATTCAGATAATAAAATCTTTTTCTTATCTACATCAATTTTATAATCATTTTTTAAGGATTCAGCAATCTCTTTTGCAGTTACAGCTCCGAATAATTTACCATTATCTCCAGCTTTTACTGAAATTTTAAGTGTTATTTTTTTCAATTTCTCTGCTATTATTTTTGCTTCTTTTAAGTCTTCACCTTTTCTGTATTGAACAGATTCATTTTTAGCTTTTAAATTATTCATGTTTCCACTATCAGCTGGTACAGCTAAATTCTTAGGAAATAAAAAGTTTCTTGCATATCCATCTGCAGCATTAACAACTTGGTCTTTTTTTCCTACCCCTTTAATATCTTGTTTTAAAATAACCTTCATTTCTCTCTCCTTTCAAAATTTTATCTCTTTGTATAATTTTACTCATGTATTGTATAACATTTTAGCCTAAATATCAAGCATTTAAGCTATAAAAACATTAAAAGAGAGATAATTTAAAATTACCTCTCTTAAAATAAATTATTCTGTTTCTAATAAATATTCATTAATTCTTATAATAAGTTCATCTTTTGCATCTTCCAAAGAAAATCCTTCAAGCTGAGCTCCTGCTAATGTGATGTGTCCTCCACCACCCATTTTTTCAAGAATAATTTGAACATTTATATCACCAATAGATCTTCCGCTAATACATACTTTATCCCCCATTTTAGCCATTACGAAAGATGCTGTAATATCACTTATTGTTAATAACTCATCAGCTGCTTTTGCACAAATTAAATTTGAATTTTCTCCTTCTTCTTCATACACAGCAACTGCAATTGTATCATTATATATTTCAACATTTTTAACAATATTTGCAATAGTATTATAACTTTCAAGATCGGCTTGGAACCATTTCTTAACTCTAATAATATCTACACCATATTTTCTTAAGTATGCTGCAGCTTCAAATGTTCTAACACCAGTCTTAAATGTAAAGTCTTTAGTATCTACCATAATACCACCATATAAACTTTCAGCTTCAATAAGTTTAAGTTCAACATTTTCTTGTGAATATTGAATGATTTCTGTTACAAGTTCTGATGCAGATGATGCATATACTTCATGGAATGAAATTAATACATTATCTATACAATCTGGTGCTTTTCTATGATGATCTATAACTACTTTTCTATCAATTCTTTCTAATAAATCCGGAAATTCAACATATGATACTTTATGAGTATCTACAACGATTAAAAGAGAGTTTTCTGTAATAAGTGTTTGAGCTTCCTCTTCTGTTATAACTACATCCTTATACTCTTCTTCTGCATTTAATACTTCTATAAATTTACCAAGTGATTTTCCCTTAGGTTCTGATACAATATAACATTTTTTATCTAATGTTTTAGATAATCTAAATAATCCAAGTGCAGATCCAAATGCGTCAATATCAATATTTTTGTGTCCCATAATAAATACATTATCTGAAGTTTCAATAACTCTTGAAATTGATTGAGAAATTGTTCTAGCTTTAACCTTTGTTCTCTTTTCAACTTCTAATGTTTTTCCACCAAAGAATTTATATTTACCATCTCTTCTAATTACCGCTTGATCTCCACCACGTCCTAAAACAATTTCCATCGCTGCTAAAGCTGATTTATATTTTTCATAATTGTTTTTTCCGTCAGCTGAAATTGCTATACTTAATGTGATTGGAAATTTAGTATCATACTCTATTGTTTTAATTTTATCTAATATATTAAATTTTTCTTTTTCAAACTCCTTAAGATATTGTTGTTCAAATACATAAACAAAATAATCTCTTTCAGTTTTTATAATTAAACCACCTGTTTGAACAACCCATCCAATGATTTCTTTTTCTATTTTTGCTAATAATTCAATCTTCTTTTCTGGTAAAATTCTTTGAATTATTTCATCATAGTTATCTATCATTGCAACACCAATACATGGTTTTGAATTGTTATGCGCATCAAATAATTCATTATATTTTGTCTCGTCAATAAAATAAAGTGAAAGTACATATTCTTTTTGTTTTTTCTTCTCTCTTCTCTTTGTCTTAACAACAGAACCACGTACTCTATATGATTTTTTATTTATATTGAATAATTTACTAATCTCAATATTTGATTCATTCTTTTCTATATCTAGTTTAATTTCTTTAATAATAGGTGTTAAATAAGTTGCAATATCAACGTTTTGAAATTCTTCAACGAACTTTTTACTTCTCCATACAATGTTTCCATCTGTTTCTATTAAAACAAGCGGAATTGGAGTATTAATTAAGTTTCCTCTTGAAGCTGTACTAACGTCTGATGTTACATCTTTAATATGATTTGCTATCTCTGTCTTCTTCTTTACACTTATCCAAACTGTATAAGCAACAGTAAGTGAAAAAATTGCAATTGAAGGAATGATCCATCTAAGATCATATCTACAAAGAGCAATACATAATAGACCTATTAATAATACATAAATTGCGTTTTTCGTAGTGAGTTTATCTAAAATTTTCCCATTCGAATTAGGCATAAAATCTCCTTATTTACATAAAAATACTCTTTTATTATACTACTTTGACCATTTTTTGTCAAATTTCAAGGGGTTAACATGCATAATGATAAAAAAAGAACCTCTGGGTGAGGTTCTGTAAAACTATTTTTTTATTGTTAAACTAACTGTTTTTGTTGTATCTGTATATGAATCATGAACTGTAATTGTAACCTTTCCAGGAGCAATTCCTGTTACTATTCCATTTTGATTTACAGTTGCTATTGATTCGTCACTTGAAGTATATGTAATTGTATCTACACTTGCATTTGATGGTTGCATTTGTAATTTCATTTGTAGATCTTTTCCAACTCTTATTGAACTACTTGTTGATGTAAAAGTCATTTTTGTAAGAGGAACAATAACTTTAATTTCTTTAGATACTTCAACATCTTCATATTTAGCTGTTATTGTAGTATGTCCTTCTCCTGTTCCAACAACTTTATTATCAACTATTTTAGCAACATCTTCGTTTGCAGATGAAAGTTCATATCCAGATTCCACAATTAATCCATCAAGTGTTACTTCTGGTTTTATTTCTTCACCTTTTGCAGATATATATTCTTTTCCAATATTTAAAGCAACATTTAAACTTTCCTCAGCTGAAACTTCATCAGTTAATGATACAAGTCTTAATCCAAAAATTGTACCTTTACTTAAAACTATGCAAAGTGCCATGATTGCAACTATAGCAAAAATTACTATAGAAACAACTAATAATCTTTTTTCTCCTTTTAAGTTATAATAATAAGCTTTAATTATTATATTCTATTCTATTTTTTTAATCAATAGAAAACAACCCATAAATTTAAAAAGCTACCAAACATTACTGTCTAGTAGCTTTCATATATTTAAATTATTTTTTATATACTATAACAGGAACTTCCATTTCTTCTTTTGTTAAACCACAGTGTGTTGATTTTTTAACTGGTTTTCCTTCTGCTAAATAAGCTTCAATAATTATAATACTTGAAGATGTTGAAAGTGCAATATAGTTTCCTAAACACTCATCAACTTTAGGATGTTTTTTACCAAATCCTAAGAAGTTTCTATCTAAAAATTCTTCTACAGTCATTAGCCAGAATTCATCTTTAAATACATTATTAAATCTTTCTTCGAATTCTTTCTTCATGTTTTCTTTAACATAAAAATTAACTGTTCTAGATTCTAAAGAAACAGGCATATATAAACATTCTTCAATCTCTGGATAATCTTGAAGCGAGTATGCTTTCTCAATATTCATATGACCATGATCTGCTGAGATAATTAAAATTGTATCTTCTGGTAATTTCTCACATAAAGCTTTTACTTTAGCTTCTGCATCAAGTACATAATCTCTTGCTTCTTCTGAATCTGTTCCAAATTTGTGTAGTGTTCCATCTGGTTTATCACAATAAGCCATTATAAATTTCTCACCAGGGTTTTCACATAATATTTCAATACAATCAACAACTTGATCAATATCTTCTGCTCTCATACTTCTTCTTGCTCTTGGATCTGAATAACTTGGTGTAATCTCAAATGCTCTTATATTTGGATTTGCTTCTTCAATCATATTAAATATTGATTTATAAGCCATAACACCTTTAAAGACATTCATTCTAGCTTTATCTATATCTTCTTTTAAATATGATTCTTTTCTAGAAAACATATCTACTGTTCTTCCATACTCTTTAAAGTATTGAGACCATGCAATCCATCCTGTTTCATATGGTGGTCTACCAGCATAATATGTTGTAAGTGCAGCTGTTGTTGTTGATGGATAAACTGATGTTAAGCAATCTATTCTATTGTTTGCAAAAAATCCATTAGGAGAAATGTTATTTAATATATGTTCTCCCATTCCATCAAGAACTAAAAATACAACATTTTTATATCTTTTTTCTAGTAATTTATCTAAACTTTCTAATGATTTATGTCCATTATCTACATTATAGTATTTTAAAATTGAAGTTATTGTATTTAATATACAATGGTCATAATTAGGTAATACGATATCATTTTTCATATCCTTATACTTTCCTTTCCTTAATTAAAATCTTCTTAATTTTCGCATTCTCGTCCATTCTAAAGGGTGTTTTTTTATTTCTTCAGGAAGAATATCTAAATCCATATTAGAAATTTCATCTACTAGTTTATCAACTAAATCCATTGATAAAATAATAAGCTCCCCTTCTTTAGAAAACACTAAGTTTTTAACCTTTTCGGGTAATACAACATTATATTTATTTATTAGTCTATCGTTTAAAACGTCATAATCATTGTATATTTTTTCTGATATACAATCAATATATCTATTATAAAAAAGATAATCTGTTAATAAATGTAAAAAATAACCTCTTTCAAAACTATTATCTATAGTATGTTCTTTTAAGAATTCTACTAGATTTGATAATGAACTTTTTTCGCCATAATGTGTTTCAGATTTATCTTTAACACTATCTGGGAAAATAACGCCTTCTATAAATTCATTATAGTCCTCTTTTTTATTACTATGTTTTCTTAAATATTCTTCAGCTACCGCTAAATGTATAACATATCCTGGCATTTTTACCTCTTAACTAATTATTTCGCTATCTATTATACCACACACTCTTTGGTATCTTCAAGTTTTTACGTTTAAAATAACAAAAAAGCCTTGCTATGCAAGGCTTTTTAACAATTAATTATTTTCTTCTGATTCAACTACTTCTGAATTTTCTTCAGCATTTTCTTCAGTTGCATCAGCTATTGTGTTTTGTTTTTCTGTATTAATTTTAATTTGTTGATAACGTTTTAAACCTGTTCCTGTTGGAATTAATTTACCGATAATAACGTTTTCTTTTAATCCCATTAAGTTATCTACTTTACCTTTAATAGCAGCTTCTGTTAATACTTTTGTTGTTTCTTGGAATGAAGCAGCAGATAAGAAGCTTTCTGTAGCAAGAGATGCTTTTGTAATACCAAGAAGTACTCTTCTAAATGTAGCTGGTTTTTTACCTTCTGCTACTAACTCTTCATTTCTAAATTCAACTTCAAGTAAATCAACAAGTGAAGCTGTATAGAATTCAGAATCACCTGGATCTTCAATTCTAACTTTTTTAAGCATTTGTCTAGCAATAACTTCAATGTGTTTATCGTTGATATCAACACCTTGGTTTCTATAAACTTTTTGAACTTCAGAGATGATGTATGTATAAACACCTTCAACACCTTTAACAGCTAATAAGTCAGCTGGGTTAATAGATCCTTCTGTAATTGGATCTCCGGCTTTTACTTCATCACCATCT
>JAZSBZ010000058.1:0-4695 GCA_045602645.1 Candidatus Scatovivens sp.
AGATGAATATAATTTAGATAGATTCATTTATAATTCATTATCAAGCGATATTATAGAAGACTTTGAAAATATTCAAAACGAAAACATTTCTCTTGAAGAAGAAAATCAAATATTAAAAGAGAAATTAAAAAAATCAGAAAAAGTTATTAGTGAATTATCAAATAAATTAAAGATTTCATTAAATGATATCGAAGAAAATAGAAAAAAACTTAAAATTAATAATCAATCAATTTTCGAAAAAGTATTTGATAGAATAAAAGAAATATTAAAATAAAGAAAAGGGTGACCTAAACCAAGAGGATAGGTCACCTTTTTTTGGATAAATTGCTTGTTGAATTTGATTGATCGTTGAAACTTGACTAACAGATTTTTCGTGTTCTTGATGTAAAATGGTAATATTCTATAATTTTTCACCAAAATAACCAACAATCTCTTTCTGACATTGCTCTGCAAGCATTTCTGCTTCATATTCTTCTTTGCATCTATGCCATTCCCAAGAAATATCAGTAGTGAGTTTGATAATATCAACATCAAACAATCTCTGACAGATATCAAGGTAAAGTTCAGATGCTCTGTAAAGCATAAAATCTTCAATTTTAGGAGGTACTTCTACAAAGTTCCATCCTAATTTCCAATAAACATGACGTCTAAGGAATTGCTTATCAAGAGCAGGTTGGTAACGATCTACATCATAAACGTGTGCGTCCCAGAAACGACTGGAATCCGGTGTAAAGACTTCATCAATCAATACTATTTGATGTTCGCCGTTTGGTCCAAACATGAAACCAAATTCGAGCTTAGTATCTGCTAAAATTACACCTTTGGTAAGGCAGTAAGAATGAGCAAAATTATAAGCCTTAAGTGAAAGATGCTTTACGGTATCGGCAATCCGATAAGCAATCTTTTCCGGTTCTGCTCCAATAGATAAAGTGAAGGTATTAAGGACAAAATCTGTTAAAATTTCGACACTTTCTTCAAACGTAATATTGATATCACGTTCTCCCGAAGGAGCTTTTGTTGATGGAGTATAAATCGGAGTTTCAAGTTTTTCAGAATTCTTAAGTCCATCAGGAAGGTCATAACCACACAGGGTAGCACCGTCCTTGTACGGATCCCAACTTGGTGATTCAGGAATATAATAACCTCTAACAATACACTCAAGGGGAATAGGGACACATTTTTTGGCTACAACAGTTGATCCAATTCCAAGATCTTCACGGAAGCCATATCTGAATAATGTTCTTGCATCAGCTGAAACAATGTGGTTTGACACAATTCCAACTTCTTCAAGAAGTTTCATCCATTTAAGGGTCATATAGTTTTGAATTAAACCCTTATAAGGAATTTTGCCTGGAAAGACCCGGTCACCAATCGAATAGCGGTCTGTTCTGTGAAAGAACATAAGATCTGGAAACTCACTATTTTCATAGATGTCACATGACTTCCCTTGGCGAACAAGTTTCGCTGCTTGGGTCATAAATGTCTACCTCAACTTTCGTCGTATTTACCCATTTTTCCTAACATCCATAATTCTCATGTATATGCTAGAATACGCCTTAAGAAAAATAAGCATTTCTATTATATCACAGATTCAAAGCAAAGTAAACATAATATAGAAAAGTAACAAAATGTAAAGAATAAAAACAGAATAATAAAAGTTTTAAAAAATTCAAAAAAATGAATATTTTTATGTACAAACTTTTGTTTTTGTGATATAATAGACCCACTTTGTGAGAAAATGAAAAATCACAGAGTACATTTTAATATCAAATAAGATAATAACTTTAAAAGTTATACTTTGATAAGTAATATTGTAAAGGGGAAAGAAATGAACGACAAGATTATTATTAAAGGTGCCAAAGAGCATAATCTTAAAAATGTAAATGTCGAAATACCAAAGAATAAATTAGTAGTGGTAACAGGACTATCAGGTTCTGGAAAATCATCTTTAGCGTTTGATACAATTTATGCTGAAGGTCAAAGAAGATATGTAGAAAGCTTATCTTCATACGCAAGACAATTTTTAGGTTTAATGGAAAAACCAGATGTAGAATCTATTGAAGGATTATCTCCAGCTATCTCAATAGATCAAAAAACAACTTCAAAAAATCCACGTTCAACAGTTGGAACTGTAACAGAAATATACGATTTTATACGTCTATTATATGCAAGAATTGGTATTCCATATTGTCCAGTATGTGGTAAAAAAATTGAAAAACAAACTATAGATCAAATTGTAGACTCTGTTTTAGAATTACCTGAAAGAACAAAAATACAAGTTTTATGTCCTTTAGTTAGAGGTAAAAAAGGAGAGTATACAAAACTATTACAAGAAATACAAAAAGAAGGATTTGTAAGAGCAAGAATTGATGGAGAAGTTTATGAACTTACAGATGACATCGACCTTGATAGAAATAAAAAACACAATATTGATATTATAGTTGATAGATTAATAATTAAAGAAGATATCAGAAATAGACTTGCAGAATCAGTTGAAACAGCAATGAAACATGCTGAAGGTCTAGTTAAGATTGATGTAATGGGTGAAGGAGAAAAATTATATAGTAGTAATTATGCTTGCCCTGACTGTAATGTAAGTTTTGAAGAATTATCACCAAGAATGTTTTCTTTTAATAATCCATTTGGTGCATGTCCTGATTGTACAGGTATTGGATATTTAATGAAAATGGATGAAGATTTAATCATCCCAGATAAATCAAAAACACTATATGATGGAGTAAAAGCATTTGGAGCTAGTACACTAAAAAAAGGTGATACTATGGCAAGAATGTATTTTGAATCCATAGGAAAACACTATGGTGTAGATATAAAAAACAAACCAATTAAAAAATTACCAAAAGAATTCTTAGATAAAATTTTATATGGTACAGGTGATGATGTTATTGATTTTGAATATACATCAAGTGCTGGAACAAGAAATTTCTCTCAACCATTCGAAGGTGTTATACCAACATTAGATAGAAGATATAGAGAGACAAAATCTCAAGGTATGAGAGATTTCTATGAAATCTATATGAGTAATAGTCCTTGTTATACATGTAATGGTGCAAGACTTAAAAAAGAAATTTTATCTATTAGAGTTGGTGAGAAAAATATCAGTGAAATAACAGAATTATCAATTGTTAAATTAAAAGAATATTTAAATAACTTGGAACTTAACAAAAAAGATAGAATGATTGCTGATGTTATTTTAAAAGAAATTAATACAAGACTTCAATTCTTAATGGATGTTGGTCTTGAATATTTAACATTATCTAGAAGTGCTGGAACACTTTCTGGTGGTGAAGCACAAAGAATTAGACTTGCAACACAAATCGGTTCTGGACTTTCAGGAGTGTTATATATATTAGATGAACCAAGTATTGGATTACACCAAAGAGATAATGATAAATTATTAGCAACTCTTAAAAAATTAAGAGATTTAGGAAATACTTTAATTGTTGTAGAACATGATGAAGATACAATGTATGCAGCAGACCAAATAATTGATATAGGACCTGGAGCTGGTATCCATGGTGGAAACATTATTGCTCAAGGAACTGCTGAAGAAATAAAATTAATAGATAGTTCAATTACAGGTAGATATCTAAGTGGAAAAGAAAAAATTAAAGTACCTAAAAAGAGAAGAAAGTCTAATGGTAATTCAATAGAAATTATTAAAGCTCAAGAAAATAACTTAAAAGATATAAATGTTAAAATACCACTTGGAGTATTTAACTGTGTAACAGGTGTATCAGGATCTGGTAAATCTACTTTAGTAAATGAAGTATTATATAAATATTTAGCAAGAGAAATTAACGGATCAACAGAAAAACCTGGTAAATGTCAAAAAATCAAAGGTATAGAAAATATTGATAAGATAATCAATATTGATCAATCACCAATTGGTAGAACACCTCGTTCTAACCCAGCTACATATACTGGTGTATTTGATATCATTAGAGATGTATTTGCAGGAACAAATGAAGCAAAAATGAGAGGATATCAAAAAGGTAGATTTAGTTTTAACGTAGAAGGCGGTAGATGTGAATCTTGCCAAGGTGATGGTGTTCACAAAATTGAAATGAATTTCTTACCAGATATCTATGTTCCTTGCGAAGTATGTAAAGGAAAGAGATATAATAGAGAAACTCTAGATGTTAAATATAAAGGAAAATCAATTGCAGATGTACTTGATATGACAATAGAAGAAGCTGTTGAGTTCTTTAACAATTTACCTAGAGTTAAGCAAAAAATACAAACATTAATGGATGTAGGACTAGGATATGTAAAACTTGGACAACCTTCAACTACACTTTCAGGTGGTGAAGCACAAAGAGTCAAACTTGCAACTGAACTTTCAAAAAGAGCAACTGGTAAAACACTATATATTCTTGATGAACCTACTACAGGTCTTCATGTTGCAGACGTACATAGATTAGTTGATATACTTCAAAGATTAGTTGATACAGGAAATACACTTCTTGTTATCGAACATAATTTAGATTTAATTAAAACAGCAGATCATATTATAGATTTAGGTCCAGAAGGTGGAGAAAAGGGAGGACAAATTATAGCAATAGGAACTCCTGAACAAATTTGTAAAAACGAACAATCTCACACTGGAAGATTCTTAAAAAAATATATTGATGTATAATTAAATAATTGATAATAAACCTCTTCATAAATAAAAAA
>JAZSBZ010000059.1:0-2071 GCA_045602645.1 Candidatus Scatovivens sp.
TCTTTATGTACTTGTGAAAGTGCATATGAGGAATATATTACACCTTGATCTGAGTGAAATATTGTATCTTGGTTTTTATATCCTCTTTTTATTTTGCATTTAAGCATATCTTCCAAAGCTAGTTTATGATTTAATGGATTATTACAATGTAAGAACGGTTTCACATCTGAACCAATTATTTCATTATTAAAAACGTCAACGTAATAAGTCCAATCATAACGTTGTTTTTTAAACCAAATCATAGTTGTATCTGTTACAACTTTTTCCAATGGTCTTGAAGTACTCCAATTTCCTTTTATTAAATTAGGATATTTTATTGATTCTTCTCCTGTTTTTTTATAAATACTATAGTGTCTAGCTTTACTTCTAATTTTTAAAATTTTGCAAACTTTATGAACTAAATTATCTGAAACATACCAACCAATTTCCCGTCTTATAACAGCATTAATTCTATGATATCCATAGCTAGGCTTTCTTTTGTGAATCTCTTCAATCAAATTACCTAACTCCCTACGATTTAATTCATATTGGTTTAAAATATCTTTTGTTTTTAACCATTTGTAATAACCACTTCTAGAAATATTCATTACCTCACATAATGACTTAATAGAATATTCTTCACTTAATAATTCAACTATTTCAAATTCTTTTTGTTTTATTTCTTGAATACTACAATTGAACCATCTCCTTTCACAAGGTATCCTTTTTTTAATCGTTCATTCTCAATTCTTAGTTTCATATTTTCGTATTGTAATTTTTCTAAGTCAGTTAAATTCTTTCTATTGTTGAATTTACTTAAAGGATTGCCCGGTTTCTTTTGGTTTTCTAAACCCTCAATACCATCTTTCTCATACTTTCTTATCCAATTAATTATCATTCCTTGTGAAATATCATATTCTTTAGCAACTGTTGTACTAGATTTACAATTTAATATTACTTCATTTATTATTTTAAATTTTTCTTCTTTTGACCAATATCTATTTGGATATTTTCTTATTCTACTCATAAATTCTACTCCTTATATCAATTATAACAAAAATAAAAGTGAAACATATTTTTTTATGTCCACTTTTATTTTATAACTTCATTTTCTATTTTTCTTCTATTAAATATTTTTTTATTTGATCTTTTCCAGTATATGATTTAATAATCTTATCATCTTTTATATGCAATAAAGTTTGTGATGAAAATATAATTTTAGTACTATCATTTACAAAATTACTTTTTTCACCTACACATCCTTTATTAAATCCTGACTCTAAATCCAAATAATAAAGTGGTAATGATCCAGTATAACTTTCAAATAAACTAGCATAAACAATATCATTTTCATCGTTAACATTGTATGCTAAAACTAAATATTCAGAATCAGTGCGATTAAATAAAGTACCACACATTAATAACTTAGTATCAATTTGTGGAATAGGATTTTGTCTTTTATAATTAAACCATGTTCCATTTACTAAATTCATTATTACAAAAAAAAGTCCAATAAATAAAACTACACCAACTGCAATATAAATTATTTTCTTAACATCATTAGAATCACTAAAATCCAAAAACTTTTCATTTCGTGCTGCTTTTAATCTTTTTTGTTCCTTCATCATTTCTTTTTTCTTCATAAACATCACCATAAAAATTGTATCATAGACACTTTTAAAAATAAAGATAGTTGTCGTTAAATCACACTAAAAGTATATCGCACTTTTTTTTATTTCTTTTATGCCATTAATAACTTTACGCGAAGTAATATCTAATAATACACTAATCTCTTTATTAGTAAAACCTTCCATTTTTAAGTCTAAAATACACGATATATCAAACTCCAAACTATTTTTTAAATTAATATAACGCATTCCAAAATCATTAATATAATCAATATTTAAAGTATTAGGATCTGGAAATATTTCCGCATAAGTAAGTTCTGAGTCAGGAAAATGATTATCATAAGAAATACTTTCATTTAAAACTCTTTTTTTATATGTATTATTACATTTTAGTAAACTACTATAAGTATTTTCTAGTATTCTAATAAAATACGTATAAAATAGGTTATTGTTTTTATCACCAT
>JAZSBZ010000060.1:0-5462 GCA_045602645.1 Candidatus Scatovivens sp.
AACAAAATAACGAAATGGAATGGGTTCAAGCCATGAATAATATTAAAAATCGTGCTGAAGAAACTGTTTTAAATGAATTGATTTATTGGTAGGAGGTTTTGAAATGAGTAATTTTAGAGAAGTTAATGATGATATTTTAAAAGAATGGTTTGAATTTAGAGATGAATCGCTAGGTAGATTTACTAGTGAAGAAGATCAAAAACATTCTATATATTTTGAGGATATTGCTAAAAGAATTTTACAAAATGTTCCTGAACAAAACAAAAAATTTGTTAAGAAACAACTTGATTTGCTTGATGATAATTATCTTGATTATATCTTCTATTGGAATGAGAAGTATTATAGGAATGGGTTTGTTGATGGAGTAAAGATGGTTATGGGGTGTGTTGAAGATTAAAAATTAACAATTGTGCTACAAAATCGATAATTTTAAGCACAGATGTAAAAAACAAATGTGCCACATTTTTGTGAATTTGTGGCACATTTGGAAAAAATTGGAATAGTTGTTGGAATTGGGAATAGTAAAAGTTATATGGTAAAACTCAAAGATGAATTTGAAAATGAGCATACTGAAACATTTTTTATTGATGAACTTAAATCTTATTATTAAACAAAAAAAGTAGATATTATACACTTAATATCTACTTTAATTTTACTATTTTTTACTCTTCTTCAATTACTGGAATATAAACTTTATTAATTTTATAGTACCTCTTGTACTATTTTTTGTTTTTAATTTCTTTATCTTTTAATACATATCTATATGCTAAATCATTATGTACTAATACGAACCAACCTTCTTTATTTTTAACTGTTTCAAAGAACATGATTGGTATTCTTAATTCTTCTTCAACGTCTAACATTTGATCAAAGTTTTTAACATCAATAACATTTAAGTTTGAAATATCTACTGGTTTTACAATCTCAGCAACTATATCTCCATAATTTTTTAATATTGTATATATAGCTTTTGAATAATATGATCTCTTTCCTAGTGAATTTTCAATAATTAAGTAAAGCATAAATAATGTATATAAACCAGAAATAATTACTATGCATAATAGAGCAAATATTAGATATTTATTTGGTACTTCTTCTTCAGTAACATCTGAAACAAATTTACCTGTTCCAACTTCAGTAACTTCAAAAACATCTTCATATAAATCCATTGAAATTCCTGTTGAAACAACTTCTTTTCTTTCTTTTTTGTCTATAATAACTAATTTTAAATCAACAAATGCTTTTACTGGTATATCATGTTGATTTTTAAATGATTTTACTCTGGTATTAAATAAGTTATAAGGTAAATCTACAGAAGCATCAACTTTTATCTCATTTTTATTTAAATCTTCAACTTTTATTTGCATATTATCTTCTAAATCTATTCTTTGTGTCCATAATTCTTTACCACTTGAAGAATGGGCTACTGTTGCTTGTGCATATATATCATATTCATATTCTGAATCAAATTTCTTAGAAGTTTTTACTTTATAATCAAAATCAGCTTTTACTTTTGATACTAAATTTGATACATATACCTTTCCTTCTTGCATATATTCAACTGGTATATACTCGTTTTCAAACAAATATACTTTGTAATCAATATTACTATCAATGTCGTATGTTAGAACTACATTCTCAACGATATTTGTTGCTCTAGCAAATAAAAATAGTGAAATAGCAAAGATAATAATTGCAATTAGCATTTTTAAATATGCATTATCAAGCATATTAAATTCGGCTTCTTTTTTTACTTTTGTACTTTTTTTCATTTTATTCCCCTTCATAATAAAATTCTGCTTCCATATTTAATACTTTTTCACTAAATATTACTGATGGATAACCTATTAATGGAATTTTAAAATTAACAATTCCTTTAATTTGTTCTTCTTTTACTGACTCTACGTCACGAGATTTATTGTTGTCACCTTTTGTTACAAATTCTACTTTACCACCACTGGCATTTACTATCGCATCTATTCTATGAACTACAGATTTATTTTCTACTATAAATTCTACTACATCTCCAACTTTTAACTTTTTAATATCATCTTCATCTATTCTTTTTACAAGTACTATGTCTCCCCTTTTTATTTCAGGATACATACTGTTAGACATAATTGCTACTGGTTGAACTGGGAAAAATCCTGCTACAAAGAATGTAAATGCAAGAACCCCAACTATAGCAGCTGCTGTTTTTTTAGGATTAGCATATTCTATCTGTTTCCTTGTAAATCTTTCAATATTTATCATATGTTCATAATAAGTATAGTAATAAAGTAATAATACTAATGCTGAATCAAATGATACTATTATGAACCAATCTAAATCTGGAACAATTGGAGTAATAAACTCCATTATCTTTATTGGCATTAAGAACATTAATGAAAGTTCATATGATCCTAGTCTAACTAAAAAACAACATAAAATCCCTTCTATAATTGCCGGATAAATATCGCTTGCTATAAATTTAAAGATATTTTCAGCACTTGAAAAGTTGTTATAAACTATTGAATAGTTATAACTTAAAAGTATCATTAATACTATTATTATGCTATACATAACCTTGCTTCTTGAATTATTTACAAGTCTTGATCTAGTATATTCTTGAAGCATAATTACTAAAATATAAAAAGTAAAATTAAATACAAGTCCATATAAACTATGACTATATACACTCTTTTTATATCCAAAGAAAAGACCTGATAAATAATAAATTATAATGTACATTAACGTTATTATAAATATTGATTTTAATTTTTCAGATTTTCCTTTAAATCTATTATGCTGATTTGATACTTTTCTCGATACAAAAAATATCACTAGCCAAATTATTAAATTTAAAACATTCCAATAAACTGATAGAAAATGTGGAATTACAAACATATTTAGAATAATCGAAACTATCATTAAAGAATATATAATTGCTAGTTTTTTTCTCTCTATGAATATATCTTCCATTTTTCCTCCAATTAATAATTACAAACAACATTAGCAATTGAAATAGCCGATGTTCCATTTGATGCATCAATTCCTGATACAGTAAATGTTATACTTCCTGCTGCTGGAATTGTTACCCAATCTGCTGTTTTAAGTGATATTCTCTCAGTTGTTTGTGAAACCATTTGCGCTGATGAATATACACTTCCATCACCCAAAAGATTAGTTACTGGCACATTATATACTAAATCAAATGTACATGATTTTATTTCTTTTTCCGTTGAATTATTTAATGTTACTGTTGCAACTAATACTTTAGTCCCCCAGTCTTGTTCTTCATAACTAATACTTGCTGTTATAGGATTCTCTATTACTAATCCTGTATCATTATCTTCTGGTTCCTTTTCATGTTCTTTTTCTGTCTCAGTATTATCTTCACCAGTATTTTGATCTGTATTTACGTTATCGTTTACCGTATTATCTGATACTGTATTATTGTTTACTACATTGTTATTAACAGTATTATTTACTGTATTGTCTACCACACTATTATTTACAGTGTTATTGTTTATTGTGTTACTTATTGTATTATCAACTGCAGTATTATCTACTGTTATATTTTCATATGTTTCACTATCATCATTATCTAAATTTAAACTTGTTAAAACACCATCTTTTTCATATGTTATATCCTCAAAAACGAATGATTTAAATTTAAGTGTTGTTAATATTTGTGTTATGTAATAATTTCTTGTTTGTCCTGGTGCAAGCTCTATTGCATTATATGCAGGTGTATTTAATGAAACATATTCACTTGTTTTCTCTGTTATATTAATATTTGATTGTTCTACGAAATTATTTTGACCATCAGATCCCCAGTTTGATACAACCGAATTATATTGATTTGCACCTAACGGTTCATTATATCTCATTGTAAATCCAATATTTGAAATATTATTTTCTGATAAATTTGTTGCACTTATCTTAGCTGTTGTAACATATAAACTATCGTATCTAACATAGTATGTATATGTTACATCAAATCTTATATCTTGATATGTATATGTAAAATCAGTTAAATTATATTCTGGTTCATATTTTGTTGTTGCAACTAACACAACATTATTTGGTGTTGGGGTTCCTGCTAAATTATACATTATATGTTCAAGTATCGCTTCTTGAAGTTTGTTTGTTAAAGCGCCATCTCTTGAACCATAAATAATTTCTCTATCTTTATTTTTAATCAAATCTAATTCTTCTGGTGAAAATGTATCTACAATTGATTCTAAAAGTTCATTTGTAAATTTCATAACACAATCAAAAGTAAATGTTCCACCTGCTGGAATTACACCAACTGCACTATTTTCTACTGTAAGTGTTCCTGTATCTGCTGCTGTATCTATTGTTACTTGTGCACCATTATAAACTGTTACTCCTGTAATACCTGGCGCATGAATAACAAGTTGCCAATTTGTTGTATCAAAATCATTTGGATTGTTTATAACAATATTTAGAGAAACATTCCACTCTGTTCCTGTTCTCCACATGTTTTGAGCACTAGATATATATGCATCTAAATTACCATCAACAATACCTTCTCCAGGACCCGGAACATCTCCACCAGACCCCATTCCTTTAATTGAAAAAACTCCACCTAATGTCAAAACTTGATTCATAGAAGAATAAGCCGTCCCTAAAAATATTATTGCAACACATAGAGCAAGCAAAAACTTATTATTATTCAATTTACTTTTTTGTCTTATTCTAGTTTTAAACATCCTATTCCTCAACAAATTTTATTTATATGCTATTTAAAAGCAAGTATAAAACTTGCCTTTAAATAACACATAAGATTAAACTTATATGTTATTTTTTTAATAATTAATTAAGCTGCTGATTCTGATTCTTGAACATAATTAAATGTAACTTTTACTGTTGCAGTTACAGCTTCTTCTGGAAGTTGAGTCATATCATCACATGTAACTAAAACTGTATATTCATGAACACCAGAATCTTTAACTAAGCTACCATTATTTGTAGATACATCTGTAACTTTACACGTAATATAATTTCCTGTGTCACCCTCTATAGAAACTGTTGGATCTCCTGATTTCATAGCAGGAATTGTTCCGTCATTTTCTACTTGAACAGTATACTCAACATATCCACCTGGTTCAAATTCTGCTGAAAATCTTCCTGTTACTTTATCATCTATTGAAATTGTTGGATTTGTTACTTTATCTTGTGATTTTACTGTGGCTGTATCAGCAACAAAATGTACATCCCAATCAGATGATCCTTTAACAGTAGCTGTACCGTTAAGTACTAATTCTTGTGATAATGCTGCATATCCAACAGCAATACCAATTATTGCTATGATAACTACTAGCAATAATGCGTTTTTTGATTTTTTGTTCATTTGTATATCTCCTTTTAAATATAATAATACATTATAATTTTACTATATCAAAAAACTATATTGTTGTTTTACATATAAATGTATTTTAAATTAAACATTAATG
>JAZSBZ010000061.1:0-2092 GCA_045602645.1 Candidatus Scatovivens sp.
ATTAGACAGATATCAAAGTCTATACTTGGTTACGTTAAAGCAGAAATAATTCTTAGTATAATTACATTTATAATCATTCTTATTTTTATTAATATTTTTTATATGCTTGGAATGAATATAAACTATCCAATACTTATTGCACTTTTAATTGGTTTTATTGATTTACTTCCAATATTTGGAGCAGGATTTATTTTAATTCCATGGAGCTTATATTTATTTATCACTAAAGAAATAACTTATGGTTTTTGGATACTAGGACTTTATATTTTAGTTACTAGCGTAAAACAACTTCTAGAGCCAAAACTTATTAGTTCTGGCCTTGGAATTCATCCTTTATTTACATTAATATCTATGTATTCAGGTTTTATTTTATGGGGTATAGAAGGTCTTATATTTGGACCGATTATTTTAATTGTTTTAAAACACATATTTCAAGATTTACTAGATAAAGGATTAATAAATTTCTTAAACGATTAATATATTACCGCTGTTGGGACATACTCATCATCTGGCATTGGAACAGTCGCACTTGGTGGCATTTCAGTTTTTTCTATACTTGTAACATTTATTAAAGGTATTTCTTCCGAGTTATACATTCCTTTTGTAATTTCACCAATTATTTTTACCCATGTATTATCCTCAATATTTTTAGCATCTTTACTTTTGCATAAAAATCCTACTACTAGTGTTTGATTATTACCGATATCCATATCACGAGCTAGAACAAACTGATTTTCTTCAAAGCCTTTTAATCTATACATGTATCCATCAAATGTTATTTTCTGGCCGCAATACATGTCTAAATTATTATGCACTTGTTTTAAAATATTTGTATAATTGCTGCTTATTATTTTAGCGGGGTCTGAAGAGGGAATAGAGTCGTCAATTAAATTCATCTTATCTTTTGATAAATTTAAATTATTTCCAATAAGATTATAGATACAAATACACATAAGTGTAATCGATATAATAGCCATAATAACTAATGCTATTTTTAAAAGTAGTTTTTTATTTAACTTAACATTATAAATTATCATTTTAAATCTCCTTAAAAATCATTTTATAAATGTTATGCTTTAAAAAAACAAATATTCAAAAAAGAAAACCTGCACAAAAGAACAATTAAGTTCTCAAGTCCAGGTTTATTTGCGATAAGTTCGCCTTTATTCAATTATTAGATTTTACCTTTAAGTTTCTTTACTGTTGTCTTACATGCTTTTGCACTGATGTCGCAGAAAATACCTCTGCGGCCAAGTTTCTTCGTAACAACAGCAGTGGTTCCACCACCAAGGAAAAAGTCAGCAACAACATCTCCAGGATTAGAACAAATTCTGATAATCCTTTCAAGAACAGCTTCTGGTTTCGGCGTATCATATGCTTCAGCAGTATTGGTTCTCTTATAAGGGTCGAGCATGTCGTTTGTCGCCCAAAGATTACCTACAGGGATTACATCAGTATATCTATATGGCAAGCCATCGATAATACGAACTTCATCATCTGCAAGCATCTGGTTAAACTGTTTCTTAGAAATAAGCCAATGTTTGTTAAGTGAGCCAAGGTCAATTAGCTCATCTCTGGTATGTCTCGGTTCAGAACGGCCTTCAAGATAACCATTTTCGTAAAGAGGAACAATTTGCTGAGTATCGCCATGAGTTTCGTTGAAAATGAAATTGTGAGGATCCTTTACGTAGTACAGAATAATATCTACTTGTGAATCGAAATTAGAGTAAAATCTTCTTTCATCACTATGTTTTCTATAGATACGATTTCTAAAACATTCAGGTCCAAAAATTTCATCGAGAAGAATTCGCATATAAGAATCAAGACGCCAATTACAATGGATAAAGATAGATCCATTTGTAGTCAAGACGCGTTTCATCTCAAGAATGCGAGGACGATACCACTCAATTGCTTCTTTAGCAGTACCAAGGTTATCATTGTAATCATCGAAAACTTTCCCGGTATTGTACAAGATATCGCAGTATATGAGATTTACTGAACGATCATCAAGTGACCGAAGAAGTTCAATGTTGTCCTGGTGGTATATTTCTATACCATCTTTACTGTAAAATGCATTCATATAGTCACCTCC
>JAZSBZ010000062.1:0-12624 GCA_045602645.1 Candidatus Scatovivens sp.
TAATTTATCAAATTTATTTAAAATCCATTTATCTTCAATTCTTAATAAATCAGGATTATATGCATGATTTTTTTCATAAACTTCAAAGCAGAAATCTCTTACTTTATCATCATCTGCTAAGTTCATTGTAATAAATTTAGCCGCATTCCAAATTTTATTTGCAAAGTTAGATGCTTGATCTAATTTTTCAGGCATAAATCTAATATCATTTCCCATTGTTGTTCCAGATAGAAGTGAGAATCTTAAACTATCTGTACCATTTTTCTCAATAACATCAAGTGGATCAATACCATTACCTAATGTTTTAGACATTTTTCTACCTTGGCTATCTCTTACGATACCATGAACTAAAACATCTTTAAATGGTACTTCTCCAGTAAATTCTAAACCTTGTGTCATCATTCTTGAAATCCAGAATGTTATAATATCAAATCCTGTTACTAATGTTTGTGTTGGATAAAAGTCTTTATAATCTTCTGTCATATTTGGCCAACCAAGTGTACTAAATGGCCATAATGCAGAACTAAACCATGTGTCTAATGTATCTGGATCTTGAACTAATTTAGTACTTTCGCATTTTGTACATTTTGCTGGCATTTCTTTTGCAACATGAATTTCACCACATTCTTCACAATAATATGCTGGAATTCTATGTCCCCACCAAAGTTGTCTTGAAATACACCAATCTTGTATATTATCAAGCCAATGGAAATATTGTTTTTCATATCTTTGTGGTACGAATTTAGTTTCACCATTTCTTACACTATCAGCTGCTCTTTTTGCTAAGTCTTTCATACTTACGAACCATTGCTCTGAAACTTTTGGTTCGATTGTATTTTTACATCTTTCGCATTTAGCAACATTATGAGTATAATCTTCAGTTCTAACTAAAGCACCAATTTCTTCTAATTTTTCTACTATTTTAAGTCTTGCATCTTTAAGTTCCATTCCTTTATATTCAGGAACTAAATTACCCATTTTGAAATCTTTGTCAAATACTTCGATAAATTCTAAGTTATGTCTTAAACCTGCTTGATAGTCATTCATATCATGAGCTGGTGTTATTTTAACACAACCTGTTCCAAATTCCATCTCAACAAAATCATCTGCAATAATAGGAATTTCTTTATTCATAATTGGAAGAATACAAGTTTTTCCTACTAAATCTTTATATCTTTCATCATCTGGGTGAACAGCTACTGCTGTATCTCCAAGCATAGTTTCTGGTCTTGTTGTAGCAACTTCGATATATTTATCATCTGTTCCAGTGATTTTATATCTAATATGCCATAAGTGTGATGGTTCTTCTTTGTATTCAACTTCTGCATCAGAAATTGATGTGTTACAACTTGTACACCAGTTAACCATTCTCTTACCTTTATAAATTAAACCTTTTTCATATAGTTTAATAAATTGTTCTAAAACGGCATCTGACATTCCTTCATCTAAAGTGAATCTATTTCTTTCCCAATCACAAGAACATCCTAATTTTCTTTGTTGTTTTTGAATGATTCCACCATATTCTTTTGTCCATGCCCAAGCTTCTTCTAAAAATCCATCTCTTCCTAAATCTTCTTTAGATTTTCCTTCAGCTTTTAATTTTTGAACGACTTTCATCTCTGTTGATATAGCAGCATGGTCTGTTCCAGGAAGCCATAATGTTCTATATCCTCTCATTCTTTTATAACGGATAAGAATATCTTGAATTGTGTCATCAAGAGCGTGCCCCATATGTAATTTACCAGTTACATTTGGTGGTGGCATCATAATGCAGTATGGTTCTTTTGTTTTATCATCTGATGGTTTAAAATAACCTTTTGATTCCCAATCCGCATATAATCTGTCTTCAAATTCTTTTGGATCAAACTTATCGTTTAATTTGTGTTTTTCGTTCATAAAATTTCCTCCCTTTTAAATTTATTTTTTGAGATTTAGCTAAAGGACTTTTTTGTATATAAAAACAAAAAAGCCCTTATACACTAAATGTATAAGGGCGATTTAATCAAAATCACGGTACCACCTTAATTAATTACTTATAAAGTAATCATCTCATTTAAGTTTTTAACGTTACTTAGACGGATATACTTAAAGTTATTTTCGGTATATCTACTCCAAAGCTACATTCAGCAAATCTTTCTATAAGAAGCTCACAGCGCATCACTTCTTTTCTCTTTCTAGTAGTTTTTTACTTACTCCTCTTTTTCTTCGTATTTAAATATGTAAATATATTAACATAATTTTTTTTGAAAATCAAGTTTTTTATAAAAAAACTCCTTACCTTTTGGTAAGGAGCCTAAATTAATTAATCTCATTAACATGTTCTACTGTTTTATCTAGTAATTCTAATGGATAATAAATTTGATTATAGAATGCTCTTAAATGATCTCTTTTTAATCCACTTACAAATACTGGTGGTTCAAACATTTCACCACATCTAAATCTAAAATAAACTCTATCCCAATGTATCTTTACTTCTAGACCGAATCTATTTCCTCTTCTAATATCAATATATCTTTCAATCAAATCAGAAGTAAAAATTCTCATTGCAGAAACTTTATCATCAGTAACTAAGTCGAATAGTTTTTCAAATTCTGAAGAGTCTACTTCAACTCTGTTGTGACTGTATCTTCTCATTACAGAATCACCAAAAACTCCAACATTCATTGTTGAATTTTTATTTAAATAAACAACGCCAAACATTCCTCTAAATGTTTCAGTTCTGTCCACTTGTTCACGTCCTTGTTCATCAACTCTACGAGTTACTTGACATGTTGTAACTTCAGCAAGTTGGAATGAATCTCCAGTATTTAATCTACCATATATTCTATCTTCAGATGTATATTCGTTAAAAGTACGATCAAAATCTGCCATTAAATATTCACTTTGTGAAATACCTATTGTAGGATCAAAAGATAAATTTTCATTATATGCTTTTACTAATCCTTCAATAACACATTTTTTATATGCATGTGTATATATTTGTCTACCATGTATATAAAAGAATATTAAAATACAAACTGATATACATACAAATATTATTGATATTGGTCTAATATCTGGAATTATGTATAAAATTAAATTAATAATTACTAAAACAAGAGTAAATATTGTAAGAAATTTTCTATTATTTGCTTTTACTCCTTCAAGTCTTGAATAACTTGCATCATATATCTTTTGATATATACTTTCAAATTCTTCATCCATATTCATAATTAACACCTACTTATTATAACGCTTTATTTAAGATCACTTATATCAACATTTTCTTTTTTATATTCTTCAATAACGAATAACTCTTCTTCTTTAAAACCAAAGAATGAAGCAAACAATGAATTTGGGAATGTAGATATTGTTGTATTGTATAAAGTTACATCTCCATTGTATATTCTTCTAGCCGCTTGAAGTTGGCTTTCCATTTTTGTTAAATTCTTTTGAAGATTTAAGAATTGATCATTAGCTTGAAGATATGGATTTGATTCTCCAATAGCTAAGATATCATTACTTTTATTATAAAGATCAGAACCAGCTTTTAAATCTTTAGTTCTTTCATATTCTCCACGTAATCTAGCAATTTCTGTAAATACTCTTTCTTCATGAGCTGCATATCCTTTAACACACTCTACTAAATTTGGAATTAAATCAAATCTTTGTGTTAGGTATACATCTATACCAGATTTTGCTTGTCTAATTTTATGTCTTAATTGAACAAACTTATTATATTCAACAATAAAAATTACACATACAAATATTGCTAAAAATATAATTACATACATTGGATTAATAGTTAATAATGGATCTCTTTTTGCTGTTTCAGCAAAAACTGTCATCATTGCATCTTCTGTCATATCTATTCCCCTTTTCTTAGTTCATTTGAACTGTTCCTATAATTGAATTAATATCATCGATATTATGTTTTTTCATATAATTTTCAATGCCTTCGATTGTTTTAATACTTGTTTCTGGATCAACAAAGTTTCCAGCACCAATTGATACTGCTGTTGCTCCTGCAAGCATATATTCTATAGCATCATCACCATTCATAATTCCACCCATTCCAAGTACTGGAATTTTTACTGCTTGTGCCATTTGATATACAGCTCTTACACCTACCGATCTAATACCAGGTCCTGAATATCCACCTGTATTATTAGCAAGAACTGGTCTTCTTTTATCAATATCTATCTTCATTCCAAGTAGTGTATTGATTCCTGATACACCATCAGCTCCTGCATCTTCTGCTCCTCTTGCTGGTGCAGTAATATCTGTAACGTTAGGTGTTAATTTTACTATTAATGGTTTATCTGTTAAAACTTTTCTAACTTGACTTGTTACTTCTTTAACACCTTCATAACTTGTACCAAATGCTAAACATCCAGCTTTAACGTTTGGACAAGATAGATTAAGTTCAACACCATCTATATCTAAAGTATTTAATATTCTACAAAGTTCAACATATTCTTCTATTGTACTACCACATGCATTAACAATAATTTTTGTATCAAATTTTCTAAGCCATGGTAAATCGTTTTCTGCAAAATATTCAACACCTGGATTTTGAAGTCCTATACTATTTAACATTCCACCTGGAACTTCACAGATTCTTGGTGGTTTATTTCCTGGTCTTAATTTTAATGTTGTTCCTTTTGTTATAATTCCACCTAATTTATTTAAGTCAATGTATTCATCATACTCTCTTCCATATCCAAAAGTTCCTGATGCAACAGTTACAGGATTTTTCATTTTAATCCCACATAAATTTACTTCTGTATTCATATTTTCTCTCCTTTAATTTTTATTCAGTTAGTAATAAATCATTTAATGTATAATCATCTTTTGATACATCTCCACCAACATATCTTACTTTATAATCTAATACTAAATTTTCAATATCATTTTCTCTACAATCTAGTTTCCAAATTTTAAATTTATCTTTTGGAATACTAAATCTAATTAATTCATCATATTCAAATGTTAATGTAAATTGCTCAGCATTAACATCATATACTGAATATGGATTAATTCCTTCTGTATCAACTGTAAGTTCAATTAAATATTCATTATCACTTAATGCTGTTAATCTATCAAATCCATAGTATGTTGAAATTAATCTATTAACTGGCATTTTAAAGTTAAATTCTGGATAAAAGTTTGAAATATTTATCCAATCATAAATATGAATCCAAGGTGTTTGTTCAAATAGACTTACTATTACATCTTTTTCACCTTTTGCTTTTGCTTCTTCATATTGAGCCGTTACTTTTTCTTTATAAGGAATTATATAATTTATTTGTGCTAAAGTACTTGGTGAGAATTTAGCAAATACAAATAATGTAGCAAGAATTGCACAAACTGCAATTAGCTTTTCATAATTCTTAAAATATTCTATCACATAAGTTACGTTTTTAGCAAACACTATCATAAACATTACTTCATATGCCAAGAATGCTCTTGGTGGGAAATATGAAATAATTGCCATTGGAACTGTTGCAATTAACGCTGGTAATATAAAATGTAAAAATTCTTCTTTTACTAATGTATAATCTAGTTTTTTATAATTTCTTTTAAAACTAATATTTACATTTTCATCATCTTTTAATACTTTTATATTTTCTAATATAAATACAATCACCATACTAAATAGTACCCATTTTAAAGGTCTTTGATTGTTTTTGTAGTTATCTAAAAATGCCCAAGAGAAGTTTCCTCCTTCTCCTTCCATTCTTATAAAATTTCCTGGTGCAAATACTGTAGCTGCTGTTCCTAAACAAAACATTATAAATATTAAAGCAATTGTTATTTTCTTTGCTTTATCAAATTTTAAATAATCTTTAAATTTAAATGCACACATACAAAGTAGGAATGATCCACCAACAAATGCTGTGTTTTCATGCATGAATGCTGCAATGAAAGCAAATAATGTTAAAGCTATTTTTCCAAATATATTAAGTTCTTTCTTACCGACAAAATAATTATAGAAATAATATACTAGAATTGTCATAAATGTTGCAGGCCATAAATAGTTAAACGCACCACTTATCCACGCGAATTTTTCACCAAACATCATACTAAATGTTAAGTATGCAAATATTGATAATATTCCAAAGAAAGTTACTTTCTTATTTAAGACTTTATCAATAACCACTACAAATATCATAAACATGATTGAGTTAACAACTGTATAGATATTTGGATCTAGCGATCTAAAAAATCCGATTAAAACATGTGGCAATACACGTCCTGTCCAATTATTATAAAAATATTTTGCAGACATTAATGCATTTTCTAAACTATCAACCATTCTTGAATTTCCAGTTGCTGGAACAAATGTATAATTATAATCATCTGGACTTAATAATGTTGAATGATTTAGAAGTAAAATACTTGCAAATATTAATAGCAAAAGTCCAATTAATGCTGATATTTTTATAAAGTTAGAGAACTTAACTTTATTAATCTTTAGGCCAAAAATATTGTATACTTCTTGATCCATAATCTCCTCCTAAATTTCTACATCCTTTGCATTAAATACTGGACCATCTTTACATACGTGTCCATATCTTGGTTCTTCACCAGAAATTATTTTAATAGCACATCCTAAACATGCACCAATTCCACATCCCATTCTTTCTTCTAGAGAAACTTGGCAAGGAATGTTTTCTTCTATAGCAAATTCTCTAACAGCTTTAAGCATTGGAAGTGGTCCACATGCATAAATCATGTCTGGTTTTT
This sequence comes from Candidatus Scatovivens sp., assembly GCA_045602645.1. Lineage (GTDB taxonomy): Bacteria > Bacillota > Clostridia > TANB77 > CAG-508 > Scatovivens. The sequence continues at coordinate 6,730 of JAZSBZ010000062.1, forward strand.
CTACTTTACAATCTTCTTTTAAGAAGTTAATTGCAAATCCTTTTTCTTTATATGATCCATCATCTGTTGTGATAACTAATTTATTTGAAACTTTAGCAAATTCATCTTCTAAAGTTACTAAATCTTTATTTCTGAATCCCATATAAACTGTTACATCAGCATTTCCATATAATTCTTTAGCAAGTTCATGAAGTGGGTATGTACCAATTCCACCACCAATTATTGCTACTTTCTTAACACCATCTAATTTAAATGGTCCGTTTCCTAAAGGTCCCATAATATCTAATTTAGCACCAATATTTTCTTCAGCTAAAAGTTTTGTTCCTTCTCCTTTTACTTGGAAAATAAATTCTACTAATCCTTCTGCTTTTTCAATATTGTAAATACTAATTGGTCTTCTTAAAAACGGTGTTCCTGTTTTAGAAACTTTAATTTCTAAGAATTGTCCTGCTTCTGCTTTTTCAGCAATCGCTGGTGCTTTTACAGTAAATTTATAAATACCTTCAGCAACAACTTCTTTTTTTACTAATTCGCAATCAACTTTAACTCCCATATTTCCTCCTTTATTTTTGGGCTTTATTTTACAAAAAATTCTACACTATATTCAGCTTTGAATTCTTGATTTGGTTTTAATTCTATAATATCTTCTTTTTCTTCAAAAATTCCATTTGAATCTACTTTATCTGCAGTATTAAACCATGGTTCAATACAAACAAATGGTGCATCTGGTTTTGACCAAATTCCAAGATAAGGAAAATCTTTAAACTCAAACGCTAAAATTGTTCTTGATTCTGTTTTTAAATAAACTTTATCAGAACTTAAATTCTTTAGAATAATAGCATCATTTTTAAATGTTTGATTATCTAAAAAGATTCTATTTTCTCTAATAAATTTTGTTGTTTTTTCTGGTTCTAATTTTACTAAACCATCTTCTAATTGATAAACCTCAACATCAGATTCAATGTTTTCAAATTCTAATCTATATTTTCCACTTGCATATTCACAAGCAAATGCTGGATGTCCACCAAGACCAAATATCATTGGTTTATCATCTTTATTTACAACTTTATATTTTGTTATTACTGTATTACCAATTACTTCATAACCGATATAAAATTCAAAATTAAATGGAAATTTCTTTAATGTTTCTTCATTAGATTTTAAAACATATGAATGTTCACCTATTTCTTCAAACTCCATATCTCTTGCAAATCCATGTTGTCCCATGAAATATTCATTTCCATCAATTGTTGTTTTTCCTTCTTTTAATTTACCTACTATTGGGAATAAAACTGGACTGTGTCTGTTCCAGAAAGATTCTCCGTCATGCATTTTTTCAACATCATTAATTTTTACAGAAACAAGTTCTGCACCTTTTTTTACTGTTTCAATGTTAATCATTATTTCTCTCCTTTATCTTAAGTTCTTTATAACCAGTACTTTCATCATATTCCCTTGAGAATTCATATTCATCAAACTCTCCTAAAACAATCTCTGCAGTTACATTAACTAAGCAATTATCTTTTAGGTGTCCACCTATTGTATTTAAATCAACATCAGATAAACTTACATGTATATGACAACCATCCATTGATAATGTTCCTGTTGCAGAAACAATTTCATAATCTTTATCTATTGTTTTAACTGTTACTCCATCTGCACATCTTAAGCATACTTTATATAAACATCCAACAGCTGATAATATAACACCTGATTTTATTTTATTTTCTACAACATAATCTTCAATAGATTTTTTAAGATCCATTCCTTTTGTTAATCTAAATGCATGTATTTTCATGTTTTACTCCTTACTATTTAATAGCTTGATTTAATTCATCTCTCATACGAATTGCTTCAGCTCTTGTAGCTTGAGCATATTCTTCATCTTTAAATTCATCTTTCCATCTATCTGATTTAAATGCACACATTAAGCTTCTTGATGCATTAACAATTCCACCTAAACCATCTTTAAATCCAACAGCTAAATCCTCAGCTTTTCCACCTTGAGCGCCATAACCTGGAATTAAGAAATATGAATTTGGCATAATCTTTCTTAAATTTTCCATTTGAACTGGATATGTTGCACCAACAACTGATGCTACTGAGCTATATCCATATTCTCCTATTAAATCTTCTCCCCATGAATTAACAAGTTCAGCAACTTTTTCATATACTGTTTTTCCATCTTCTAATTTAAGATCTTGTAATTCACCAGATGATTTATTTGATGTTTTTACTAAAACAAAGATACCTTTGTTATATTTTTTACAATCTTCAACAAATGGTTTTACACCATCTACTCCAAGATATGGGTTTACTGTTACCCAATCAATATCGTAAAAACTTTCTTCTTTATCTCCAACTAATGTTTGTCCTAAATATGCATTTGAATAACCAGCTGCTGTTGTTCCAATATCGCCACGTTTGATATCAGCAATAACAATCATTCCTTTTTCTTTTGCATATCTACATGTTTCTTTGAATGCTTTCATTCCTTCAATACCAAACATTTCATAAAAAGCAATTTGTGGTTTTACTGCTGGAATAATATCATATGTAGCATCGATTAATGCTTTATTATATTCTATAATTCCTTCACAAACACTTTTTACATCTGTTCCATATTTTGCTTTAATACATTCTGGAAGCATTTCATATCTTGGGTCTAATCCCATTACTGTTGGGTTATTTGTTTCTTTAATTTTATCAATTAATATATCAATTGCATTTTTCATTATTATTCTCCTCTTTCATATACAACTCTACCTGATACTATTGTATATCTAACTTGTCCTTTTAATTCTTTATTTATCCATGGAGTATTTTTTGATTTAGATACTATTTTATCTTTTAAATATACATATTTTCTATTTGGATCAAATATTGTAAGGTCTGCTACTTTTCCTTCAGCAATTTCTCCTCTATCTATTTTTAAAAGTTTTGCTGGATTATAGCTCATAACTCTTACCATGTCTAAATATGAAATTAATCCTTTATCTACAAGATTTGTAATTGTAGCACCAAGCGCTGTTTCAAATCCTATAATTCCGTTAGGAGCTAATGCTAAACCTCTTGCTTTTTCTTCTTCAGCATGTGGAGCATGATCTGTAATGATACAATCAATAGTTCCATCTTTAATACCTTCAATAATTGCAAGTCTATCTTTCTCTTCTCTTAAAGGAGGATTCATTTTTGCATTTACACCTGACTCTAAAACTTCTTCAACTGTAAAACTATAATAATGTGGACATGTCTCACATGTTACATTAACACCTCTTTGTTTTGCACTTCTAATCATATCAACTGATGTTTTTGTACTGATATGACAAATGTGTGTATGTAATTTATTTGTTTCTGCTATAACGATATCTCTTGCAGCCATAATTTCTTCTGCTTCAGGAAGTACTCCTTCAACTTCTAATTTTCTAGCTACAGGACCTGCATTAATTGCTCCAGCAGATACTGATTTTTCTTCGCAGTGTTCAGCTATAAATGTTCCAAGTTTATTAGCTTCCATCATAGCTTCTCTTATCATTCTAGCATCTGTAACTGGCATTCCATCATCAGAAAAAGCTATTGCTCCTGCTTCAAGTTGTCCTCTAAAATCAACAAGCATTTCTCCTTTTTCTCCTCTAGTTACACTAGAATAAGGAAGCACGTTACATAGATTCACTTCTTTTGCTCTATCTATAATTTGTTGCAAAACAATAGCGCTATCTGGAGTAGGATTAGTATTTGGCATAGGACAAATAGTTGTAAATCCGCCAGCTACAGCGCTTTTTGAACCTGTTTCTATAGTTTCTTTATGTTCTCCACCTGGCTCTCTTAAATGACAATGAACGTCAATCATTCCAGGCATAATATAATAACCTGTACAATCAATAACTCTATCAGCTTGTACATCAATATTTGCATCAATTTTAACAATAATTTCGTCTTCAATTAAAACATCTAACTTTTCGTTAGTGTTACTTGCATAGTCTATTACAGTTCCGTTTTTTAGTAAAGTTTTCATTCTTTTACCTCCTCAATATTTTCATCATTTTATCATTTTTGTCCATATTTTTCAACCAAAAATTGAATTATATCTGCATTTTTATTCTTTTTGCCAAACATGCTATTTTACTAAGTTTCAAGCCACTTTTATATTGTAAAATTTACTTTAATATTATATTTGCTATTTTATGTAAAGTATGGTATAATGTTGATTAGGATTTTTTATCCTACACGAAGCGATTATGGAATAATTTACTATACGCTTCACAACATGGAAAAGCAAGCGACGATCATCATGCTTTGCGCGCGACATTACCCCAATTATTATGCAAAATTTGTTAGACACAAGGAGGTTACTAACACATGTCTACTCTTAACGCAAAGTCCATGGCTGATAAGCTTTATACCGATCGTCACAATCACCACATGAAGATCATCGTCCAGAACGCATCTGAGCTGTTTGATACTCTTCACAACAATCTCAAGGGTCCCGAGGACTTTGAGCTCACTCTTATGAAGACTATCCCTGCTGATGTATTTGACGAGCTCAAGAGCGACGGTTTCATTATCGAAGAAACTGAAACCTGCTTCGTTCTCAAGCTCCCTACTGGAGACATGATCGACGATACCCAGGCTACCACCGGGAATCATATTCCGTGCGAAGAACTCGACCCGAATGATCTTCCGTAAGTAGCACCCGCATGTGATTAGTCGCTTGCATTTCAACTGCAGTTATCCACTTCGGATTCCTGCAGTTTTTTCTTTTTTCATTGACAATTAAAAACTTTTACTATATTATGTTTAAAAAATATATTAACGTATATTTTTTTGCTCAAAAGTTATTATTTGGAGGAAATTATGAAAGATTTAACAAATTTATTATTTGAAACAAACGCATTTAACATTGCAAAAGAAAACAAACCATTCTGGTACACATCTGGAAAAATTGGACCATACTTTGTAAACGGCGAATTCTTTTATGGAAGTGATGCAGAATCAAAAGAATTATTAGCAGTTATTGATAGTGAACTAGAAAACGAATCCAAAGAAAATATTCCAGCTCACATTTTTGAACAAGTATTAGCCCATTATAATTCAAACGAAATTTATAAAACAACAATCGATGCAATGGTAGAATATGTAAAAGAATCAGTTGATGTAGAAAAAATTGATTACATCTCTGGTGGTGAAAGAAGAGATTGGTTCTTCTCTAACATGATTGCTTATATCTTAGAAAAACCTCACGTTACAATATATAAAGATTTATCTACAGTAGTTAGCAATTATAACTTCACTGAAACAACACCTGTAGAAAAAATCGAAGGAAAAAATTTCTTACACGTAGCTGACCTTTTAAATCAATCAGCAAGTTTCACAAGAGCTTGGATTCCAGCTATTGAAAACTTAGGTTCAAAAATCCTTTGGTCAATATTCGTTATTGATAGAATGGATGGTGGTACACAAGTACTTTCAGATTGTGGTGTAGAAGTTCTTTCACTTTTAAAAATTAATGACGAATTATTTGTTAAAGCATTAGAACTTGGAATAATTAATGAAAACCAATTACAAATATTAAGAGATTTCAAAAAAGATCAAATGGGTTCTATGAGAAAATTCTTAATTGAACATCCAGAATTCTTAGAAGAATCTTTAAACTCAGATAATAGCAAAACAGCAAAAAGAGCAAAACTTTTAGTTGAACAAGATTTATACGGATTAAATAATAAATAATATAAAAAAGATGCTTCCTTTTTAGGAAGCATCTTTTATTTTATATCTGGATAAATTATAAGTTCACCTAATTCTTCTTCATTTCCATATTTATCAACAAAGAATATTAAATATTTATCTTCTACTTTCTTTAATTTAAATACTTTAGTTCCGTTACTATCAGATCCA
>JAZSBZ010000063.1:0-14227 GCA_045602645.1 Candidatus Scatovivens sp.
GATTTTCTTTACAAATTTATATGTAATTTCTTTTTTTAGAACTTCATTATATTCTCTATATTGATTAAGTTCCATGTAACTTTTTAATAACTCTTTAATTTTTAAGTTCATCTCTTTTGCCTCTCTAATTCTTAATTAAATAAAGCTAACTTAAATCATCAAAATCATCTGATTTATTTGTAACTATCTTTTCTTCTGTAATTTCAATAATATCGCCTTCAATTTCATTTTTATAAATACGATTAACTTCTCTATAAATTACTTCTTCATTTTTGGCTCTTTTTGCTGCTTTAAATAAATAACATATTATCATAATAGAACATATTATAAAAACTATAGGAAGTAACAAAATAAATAAATTAATTGCAAAGAAAAACGCTGCTACTGAAATTGTTATCATAAAAAACATTACTACTAAGCTAACTATTAATTCCAAATAAATCACCTCTTTTCATTAATTATTATCTTGCTTTAGAATCATCTTCTGGAACGATAGGTTGTAACTCTCCATCTCTTCCTTCTACAAATTCATCTCCTGTAACAAGATCTATATATTTTTTGTCTGGTCTTTTTCTTACGAATTTAACTTTACCTTTTTTTCTTACCTTTCCATCAACTTTTAAATGATCTGGATAATCTTTTGAGTCAGCTAAAAACGCAATATGTTCAACAAAATCTCTTGAAGATACTGAACCATTTTTTCTTTCACGTAAATGTTTAATTCCTTCTTTTTGTCTTTGACACATTGGCATTAATACTGGTGTAGAAATATTTTTTCCTAATGCAAAAAAGTCTTTTGCTCCTTCATACTCTGGAATAATTGTTGTTCCTCTACTTGCTTTCAAGAAATCAATAACCATATCTTTATCAATATGAAGTCTAATTGGCATATTAAATCCTTCTACATCTATTCCTATTAGTACCTTATCTTGTCTATCTAAACTTTTACCATCTTCTTTTATAATTCCCCAGTTACTTGAGAAATTGTTTTCATGTAAGTTTGCTAAAATTGCAATCATATTAAAATCTTTAAATCTATATGCATTATGAATTGCATTTTCTATTACTCTGTAGTTATCAAACTCTTGCAAGAATCTATGTTCACCTGGAAGTAATGCGGCAAAATATTCAGCATATCCTTCTCCCATTGTAAAATCCATTGCTTTCATATGACTTGATGGATCTATTCTTTTAATAACTTTTTTAGAAGTCATTCCATCAATTATTTCATCTGCAAACTCTTCTTCTTTTTCATCAAATGAGTCCATCATAACTAAAGAAGCTTCTTGTAAGAAATGAATTTTTCTATATACAGCTTTTAACTTTTCTTTATCTACATCAACATTAATCATACCTGTGTTTTGATTAACTGGTGCATCTTTTACCTTTTGCCATAAATCAAGTTGATTAACAATACATAAAGATTTATTAAGTGCATCAAGCTCTTTTGTGAATCTATTCATCCAGAATGCACTTAACATAGATAGCTTATTTATATCCAATTTTTCTAAAACTTCTCTTGTAAACAAGTCTTCGATACTAATTGTATCATCATGTTTTCCGGAAAGTGGATATGATAGTGCATCAACACCTAAAGCTCTATATAATTTTCCTTGTACATCATGATATTTTTCAAGTAGTCCAAAATCTTTTAGTCTATCACCTAAAAACAAGATTGTTGCAATATGATCTCCTTTAAGTTCTTTTTCAAGTCCTGCCTCGCTTTGTTTTAAGAAAAGTGAGTATTGAGTATACTCATCTCCTTCAAAAAGTTCTCTTAATGTATCAAGCTGTCTTCTTTCTGTTGAAGATAATGTTCTTTTATAATCATTTTGGAACTTTTTAGATGCTTTAAAAAAGTTTCTATATGAATTTTGCATTTCTTCAGAGAAAAAAGCATGTTGCGCACGTAGTCCAAGTAACCCTTGCATTGTTAATGTACGAGCAGAACAAAGTTTATTTGCACTATATACTGCTGTATCTTCTGGAGTTACTTTTCTTCCTGAAGCTTCTTCTCTATGAACCTTATCGTATGCTTCTTTTCTTTTATAGCTATCCCTATTCAATTCTTTACACATATTGTATCTAAACGTATCACTTTTTATTGTAGGTATCTTAACAAGCTCCGCATTAGTCTTTATAAATAATTCCATGATATTTTCATAAATTTCTTTTTCTGTTATATCTGGATTTTCTTCATAGTATTTTTTAATTAATCTATAAAGAGCTTGACCATCTGCTTCAGAATACCATACAGCTTTATCTTCATTTCTCATCGATCTACGTAAGACATAGTTAAAACTATACATACTTTACTTTATTTCTCCTGATTAAATTTATCTTTTACTAAGTTCCAAACATCTTCTGGTAAATATTTTGATGCATCTTTTCCATACTCTAATAATTCCATTACTAAACTAGAGCTAATGTTTCCTAAAGAACCAGCTCTAATATAGAATGTATCTAACCCTGAATAATCTTCATTGATAAGCGCAAGTTTTTCTTCATATTCATAATCCATGCTATTTCTAACACCTCTTATTAATACTGAAGCACCAGCTTTTATAGCTGCATCAACTGATAATGTATCATAAATAACTACTTCTACGTTATTTAAGTTTTCTTTTACTAATGTTTTTTCAATTGCTTCTTTCATGTCATTATTATCAAATCTTGGTAATTTCTTTTGATTAATACCAATACCAATAATTACTTTATCTAAAAATTTACTTGCTGTTTTAACAACATGTAAATGACCATTTGTAAATGGTGAAAAACTTCCGGCAAAAAAACCTATATTCATAATTTTCTCCTTTTTAATTTCAAGCCTCCAAGTGCTTAAAATTCTACACCAAATATTATACCATTTACTTTTAAAATTAACAACAGATGCTTTAATAATTGATATTGTTAATTTTGTTTTTATGATATATAATGTTATTTGTTAAATAGTAACTATTACATATTGAAATTTTCAAATTAAGGAGTTTTTATGGAAGAACCAAACAAAAAAGAAAGTGATAGAATACAAAACAAATTTTTAAAAGACATGTATGACGATCTATTTTCATTACTTTCTGAAACACAAAAAACAATCGATGCTCAAAGACTAGAAATAAATAACATACCAAAAATTGAAATTCCATCTAAATCAGATTCAGCTACTTCTCAAAAAATAGAAAAAGCCGAATCAAATAGTGAAGCTGAAGAAAAAGAAGCTAAACAAAAAGATGCAGAATTCATAGCAGAGCAAGCTGGAAAAAAAATCGAAGAACTATTTAAAAAGATTGATAATTGTAACTTAACAGAAGAATCAAAAAATGTTTTAAAGAAAATGATTGAATATGCAAAAAAATACAAAGAAGGTACTGTAAAAAACTATATTCCATTTAACATGAGAATATATTGTGATAATGATACTTCTTTATATGAACTTACTAACATTTTACTAGAAGGATTTGAATACTTTAAATACATAAAAAACAAAGAAGCTGCAGAAAGATCTTTATACTTAGTAGATGATATGTCTCACATTTCTGACATGTATACTGGTTCAACAAGTTTAGTTATATTTAAAGACGTTGATGGCCTTTTAAATAAAGATAAACCAACAAGAGATAAACTTCTAAAAATTTGGGAAAATGATATATTAAAACATAGCACACCTACAGGAATTACAACAATAGTAGTTGATAAAAACAAAGATAAAGTAAATGAATTATTTATTAACAATCCTATCTTAAAAGATAAGATATTCGACTTTGAAATTGAAACTACACCACCAGAAAACCAAGAGGTTTATAACACTATTTTAGATAGATTTAGAAAAGACTCTATAATGACTGGTCCATTTGAAATTAAATTATTAGACTATGTAAATGAAACATATAAAAAATCTACATTATCTGCTCCAGAGTATGTAAATATAACAGTTGAAAAGATATTATTCAACCAAAACAAAGACGTTATTGATGAAGACACAATTCCAGAATTTGAGAAGAATAAATCAATTGATGAAATATTTAAAGACTTAAATGATCTAGTTGGACTTGATAATGTTAAAACAATGCTTAAAGATTTAGTTAGCTTAATGGAATTCAAGAAAAAAACATCTGAAGATTTATCAATTAAAGATACAAACCTTCACATGGTATTTTTAGGAAATCCTGGTACTGGTAAAACAACAGTAGCTAGAATGGTAGCTAACATCCTATATAATCTTGGATATATTGATCAAAATAAACTTATTGAAGTTTCTGCTAAAGATTTAGTTGGACAATATGTTGGTCAAACAGCTCCAAAAACAATGTCAGTTATTGAAAAAGCGCTTGGCGGAGTACTATTTGTTGACGAAGCATATTCGCTTGCAACAAAACCTGGAAGTAGTACAACATTTAATGAAGAATGTGTTGCTACATTAATCCAAGCAATGGAAAACTATAGAGATAATTTAGTTGTTATCTTTGCAGGATACAAAAAAGAAATGGATGGTTTCTTAAAATCAAACTCTGGTATCGTATCTAGAATTGGTTACACAATGGACTTTAAAGATTACACAACAGATGAACTTATCCAAATCTTTAAATCAATGTTCTCTAAAGCAGGATTCATTGTTTCTGACGAAGCAATTGAAGAAGTTAGAAAAATCACTGATGAATTTAGAAATTCAGAAGGATTTGGTAACGCAAGATTTATTAGAAACCTTTATGAAAAAGCAGTTATTGAACATGCTACAAACACTGCAAATGAAACAGATAAAACTATACTTAAAACAATTACAAAAGACGATATTACATCTGAAAACATTGCTAAATTATAAACTATTAAAGCTCGCCTAAAGCGAGCTTTTTTGTTACATTTTTGACTTAAGAAGTATTTCTACTTCAAACTCTTCATTATCTCTTAAAACTTCCATTTTAAGTGTTTCTCCTGGCTTTTTATTAAATAAAATCTTTCTTAGTTCATTCATCTTATTTACTTCTTTATCATCAACTTTCTTTATAACGTCTCCCCTTTTTATAAAATCATTTGTAATAGATCCTAAAGGATCAACATCAACTACATATATTCCATTTTCTATTTCTAAAGCAGATTCTAAATATGGCACTACTTCTTTATCAAAAGCAAAAATTCCAAGATATGCTTCATTTATAGTCCCCTCTTTTTCAAGTTTTTCAAGTATTGGTTTTACTATATTTATTGGTACAGCAAAACCTATTGATTCTGCATCAGAAATTTTAATTGTATTTATACCGAGAAGCTCTCCTTTTTCATTTACTAAAGCACCACCACTATTTCCTTCATTTATTGTTGCATCTGTTTGAATTAAATCTTCCATATACATCTCATCTGTTTCATCCTTAATTTTTATAGTCCTATTTTTTCCACTTATTATCCCTTTAGTTACTGTTCTTTGGAACTCAACACCTATAGGATTTCCTATAGCATAAACATTTTCACCAATCGAAATATTATCTGAATCACCAAGCATAATATAATCTAAATTATTTGCAGATATTTTAACAATTGCAAGATCTAAACTCTCATCAGACCACACAACATTTGCATTATATTTTGCGCCATTTTCTAAAGTCACATATACATTACTATATTTACTACCAGCCACATGTTCATTTGTAAGAATATACCCATTTTCAGAAAGTATTACTCCACTTCCACTTGAAACTGCTTCTATATTTTCATCAATAAACCATGATAAACTTTTTTCCATTTTAGAAATTCCAACAACACTTTTTACTACATTTTCAATAGGATTTTTGCTATCTTTTTCCACATTTTCTTCAATATTTGTGGAAAGTTTCTTTGCTGTATATTCACTTTTTACACTTTCTTTTTTATCAATTTTTACCATTAACATCCAAAGTAAAATAACCGTTGCACACATAAAAACAATTATGCAAAAGCTTTCCATTTTTCTTATATTACTACTTCCATAATACATCGCAAAGCCTCCTTTTTTCTTAATATGAATATTTTTCCAAATTAAGTGCAAATTATACATACAAATACATATTTACTCTTTCTTATAATTAAAAATTGTTTACTTATTTAGCAAAAAAAGATATAATAGATATGATATTATTAAGGAGATTCATGTTACTTATGGAAAATAACAAATTCGAATCAAATAATTATAAAATATTATCAGTTGAAGATGGCACAAGCATTGAAGAATCATTAAGCAAAATGGTATCTCAACCAGAATATGACCTTTTTGAATTTAAGTCTTTAAGTTCTGCACTTAAGATTATTAAAAAAGGTGATTTTGATATACTAATTCTTGATTTTTCAACTATAACAAACGAAAAACTTGATATGTTAAAAACAATACGTAAAATAGATGATGAAGTTTATATTATTTTACTTATTAATAGTGCCAATTTAACAATTCCACTAAAAGATTTAAAAGCACTTTCAGTACAAGGATATTGTGAAAAAGATGATAAATTAGAACAACTACCTTTATTTGTTGAAGCTGCCGTTAAATCAATTGGTCAAATGAAAATAATAAAGAGAATGAATGACGAACTTTCAAAATCAAAAGAATTATTAGAACAAGCTTATCTTGAAAGTATCGAAACATTAAGATATACAGTTGAGGCTAAAGACAGATATACTCACGGTCACTCTGACAGAGTATCTGCATATTCTGTATTAATAGGTCAAAAATTAGGATTAACTTCTAGTGATATAAAGACATTAAAAATTGGTGGTTTATTCCATGATATTGGAAAAATTGGTATATCTGATTCTATACTATTAAAAAATGGAAAACTTACAGATTCAGAATATACTGAGATTAAAAATCATCCAATTATTGGTAAAAATATTTTATCAAATGCCGCTATATTTGAAGATATAATCCCTATCGTTTTATATCATCATGAAAGATATGATGGAAAAGGATATCCTTATGGATTATCTGATACAAGTATTCCATTTTTGGCAAGAATCGTATCTGTTGCCGATTCATTTGATGCTATGACATCAAAACGTTCATACAGAGGTGAGCTAGACTTAGAATACGTTAAAGAAGAAATAAAATCTAAATCAGGATCACAATTTGATCCAATTGTTGCTGCAACATTTCTTGATATTCTTAATAATGAACATCATTTAATATCAGCAATCAAACAAAGTCATTAACATTTTTAAATAAATAAAATTTAATAGGAGGCAAAGTTTATGAGTATATCTGAACTAAAAAAAGAAGCCAAAATTAGAATTAAAGGTGTGTATTTTAGACTTTTTGCAATGTTTTTAACTTATACTATTATAACATTCTTTTTAACAACAGTTATAAATGGTATTGTTGAAGCACTACCAATATTCTCTATTAATTTAATTCTATCTCTATTACTATTATTAATCGATGTTCCAATGGGATATGGTGTAATAGTAATGACTCTTAAAGCCGTTCGTGGAGAAGATTTTAAATTATTAGATTTCTTAGTAGCAGGTTTTAAAAGTTTTGGTAAAATCTGGAAAACATCTTTAAGATTATTTGTAAGATTATTGTTCCCAGCAATACTAACAATGGTTACATACGTATTATTCTTTATTTTTGTTGCTCTTTATTTCTTACCAATGCTTGCTAATATGCCAGGAGCTGAAGCAGAACTTGTTACTATTGCATCAGCAATACCTAGTGTATCTTTATCACAAGTTATTGTTTTTGGATTATTATTCTTAGCAGCATCAATTTACTTCTTTGTTAAAAACTTACTATATGCTCCATTCCAATTTGTTTTAAAAGACAATGAAGATTTAACTGCAACAGAAGTAATTAACAAAACAAGAGATTTAATGAAAGGTCATAGATGTAAATATTTCTTAATTGGTCTATCTTTCATATTATACTTTATTGGAATCATTTTCTTATTTATGTTTACAGCAGTAGTTAATCCATTATTTAGTATAACAGTAACATTTATTGCAACAGCATTATTAACACCATATATTACATCTACACAAATTTGTTTCTATGAAGAATTAAAAGAAGAAAATAATAAACCAGTAGAAAACAAAGACGCAGAATAATTACATAGTTAAAGGCAGGAAAAATCCTGCCTTTTATTTTTGTTATTAATTTATTTACTAGCTATCTCTAGCAATTTATCAATATATTCAACCATAAATATAGGAATATTTAAAATTTTCCCACTTTTATCTAAATTTCTTGTTGAAAATCTAACAGCAATTTTATTTTCATTTGTATCATTAAATCTTGTTAAACTTGCATTATTTATATTATCACTAGATTTCACTTCTATTGGTACTATTTCATTCTTATTTTGTATAACGAAATCAATCTCATGTCTATCAAAGGTATAATAACTAGGTTTTTCTTCTAGTTTAGACATTAACATATTTAATATAAAATTCTCAGTAAGTGCACCTTTAAACTCTTCAAATAATCTATTTCCTTCTATAACTATTCTCGAATCTAAATTTGCTTTTCTTCTTAATAAACCAACATCAGACATATATAATTTAAAACTACTTAAATCCTTATATGCATTAAGTGGAAATCCTGGTTTATTTACATTAAATATTTTATTGATAATATTAGAATTACTTAACCAATTTACTGCACCCTCATATTCTCTCGCTCTAGCACCATCTTTAGCTACTTGATATAGGAACTTTTTATTATCCCTATCAAGTTGAGATACAATGCTCTCCCACACAATCAAGATCTTAGATTGTATATTAGTTGCATCTGTATGTTTTTCAAAATCATTTTCATAGCCATTTAAAATTTGTTTTTGTATTCTGTTTACATTTTCTATATCCTTTGTAGTAACCCATATTTTAACAACTTCAGGCATTCCACCAATTATAAAATACGATTTAAGTTTTTCATTTAACTGTTCAAAAATTATATCCGGTATTTTTTCTATTTTATCAATTGATTCCATATAATTTACTAAATTTTCTTGATTATCTGCTAATAAAAATTCAGTAAAAGTCATTGGATACATTTCCAAACATTCTACTTTTCCAACAGGAAATGAAGTATGAGATAATTTTATTCCAAGTAAACTTCCAGCACAAACTATATGATATTCACTTGCCTCTTCATAAAAATATTTTAAAGAATTTAACGCATCAGAACATTCTTGTATTTCATCAAATATTATTAGTGTTTTTTCTGGTTTTATTGCTTTTCCTGTTGCAAAAATAAGTTGTTCCAAGATTCTTTTTGGATCTTTGGTATTTAAAAATAATTTTTTTAACGCTTCATCATGATCAAAATTAAAATATGCAACATTCTCATATTCTTCTTCACCAAATTCCTTAAGTATATATGTTTTACCAACTTGTCTTGCACCTTTTAATATTAATGGTTTTCTATTTTCTCTATTTTTCCATTCTATTAATTTATCCTTTATATATCTACGCAATACTACCACCCCATTTATATTATATTCATCTATTAACTCTATTATACTTCTAAAATCACACTTTTGAAACACTTCTGATAATTTTTATCACGTTTTTGTAACTTTTTTTGTTAAAAAAATCACATTTTTGCAATCAATTTTGACAATTTTATCACATTTTTGTAAATAATGAATGTTGATTATCTGTTTTATATATAAAAAAAGATAAATACAAATTCATTTAAGAATCTATATTTATCTTATCATTTTATTTATTTTCAACTATGGAGTAGCTGGTGGAATCATTCCTGGAGCTACTTTTTTGATAGTTCTCATTGGACTATATGTATCACTAGAGATAACATCTTTTGAAACAACTTGCCCATTATATCTTACTTCTTTATATGTTGTTACTTTATATCCTGCATGGCCTGCTTGAACAACTTTTTCTTGTCCTGGAAGTAATGTTGGATCTTCTTCATATGTTGTTGAATATGGAATTGATGATGTTCTAACAGGTAAAATTCTTATTTCATATTCTTTTTCTTCTTCCATACCATGAATTTTAAATTCTGCTATACCATTTGCAACAGATGCTTCAATCTTTATAGGATATGTTCTTGAATTCTTAAATTGGAAATCTATTGCTCCATATACAACTGTAGCATCTTTACCAGCAGGTAAATATGATGTTGTAAATGTATGATTTCTTCTTTCAACAATCTCTAAGTTTGCAAGTAACGCTGCATTATATAGTGTTGATGATATTTGGCATATACCTCCAGCTAATCCATCAACTACACCACCATCTGCATATATTTTTGCATCTCTATATCCTTCTTCAACTGTTCTTTTACCAACAATTTTATTAAATGAGAATACATCTCCTGGCATCAATACTAATCCATTAATTTTTTCTGCTGCAATCCTTAAGTTTGTACTTCTATTTTTATTACTTGCATCATATTTTGTCGTAAATTCTGATACTAAATATGGGAACGCTTCTGTTCCTAAATCATTTAATGTTTTTTCTGCTTTTGAAATAACAAGAGGAATTACATATTCTTCTTTATCCTCTGATGCAACTAATTCTTTTGCTTCTTCAACTGTTATTTTAAAATCTATACCATCTTGATCTGGATAAATTTGATATGGTTCAAGTTCAAAATATGCATCTTTAGGAAGTCTATATACTTCTTTATATATTTCATCAATATTTATATCTTTTGCATGAACATTACTTACTGGAAGCATTTTTCTTCCATCATATTCATTATTTTTTATTTTTTCATAATCTCTATCAACTATATCTAAAATAATACTTGTTTTTAATTCATCTTTTCTTACTGCTAATCCATCAACACCTTTAGTAATGTGTAATTCTTCTCCTTCAATGTAGTATGATGGTTCAACAACAACTCCTGGTAATTTTGAATTAATATCTTCTACTATACTTTTAAGCAATTCTTCATTATATGTATAGCTCATCTCTTGTTTTTTACCGAATAGCGAATTAATTATTATAGAATAATTATTTTGAATAATATTACCATTTCTCCCGATTTCATAAGCTTCTTTTAGTGAGTCTTCTAAATCATATTTAAATTCTATTTGTTCTGGTAATATTGTTACAGTATAATCTCCATGTGTATATGTTAATTCTGGCATTAATTCAACCGAAAGCATTTCATTAAAACATTCTCTTGCTTCATTCATTGTCATTCCAGAAATATCTACTCCATGCAAATGAATTCCTTTTAAAAATGTTGTACTATTTTTATTTACAATTGCAAACATCGTTGAAAATAAAATAACTACAATAAATATTACTGATGTTAGAATAATTTTTCTCATTCTTGCTTTTCTATTTTCAAGCATTTCTTTTACATATTCTGGCTTATCATCACTCGTCTTTATTGATTTATCTTTTTGTACAACAGGCTTATTTTTATTTGAATCATCTGAATCAGTGCTATCATTCTCTAAAGACTCTTCTAATTCAATTTCTTCTTCAATAATTATTTCTTCTTGAACATTAGTAGAATCTGCTGACTCATCTTCTATTTTTGCAACTTCTTCTATCTCTTCAATGCTGTCTACACTATCAACTATAGTCTCTTCAATAGAAATCTCAGGAATAAAATCAAAAACTTCATTTGAAGTTTCCTCTAAAGTTATCTCTTCAGTTGGCTCTTTAGATTCTTCTTTTGGCTCATCTACCTTTTCTGGCTTATTTTTCTTATTCTTTTTGTTTTTCTTTTTTCCTTTTTTTTCTATTTTCTCTTCTCTAGTATCTTCAAAATTAGATTGTTCTTCATTACCGGATTTATTAACTCCAATAATAACTTCTGTACCTTCCTTAATGTGACTTTCTTCTTCATGTTTTTTTAATATATGTTCAGGTATAAACATTTCATTTTTTGAAGTAATATCTTGAGAGGCTTTAATGTCAAATTTTACTTTGTTTTCACTTTTAAGTCCACTATCTTCATTGACATTTTGACTAGCATTTTCATTTAAATTATTCACCTTGTTTGTCTTTTTAGATGCTGACATTTAAACGCAATCCTCCTAATTTTATTACAGATAAAATCTTATCATATAGTGATTTTTTGTGCAATATTTTTTTCGAACTCTAGACAATAAAATAAATTAAATATATAATAACTTTAAATATATTTGTACTTTATGATTTATGGCAAAACATACAAAAGTCAAAAATTATTTTAATAATTAAAAAATAAAATAAGTGAGGTTTAAAATATGATTGGAAACATGATTGCAAAAATTAGAAAAGAAAAAGGAATTACAAAAACACAACTAGCAAAACAAACAGACATTAACATTGGACATCTTACACACATTGAAAAAGGTGAAAGAAATCCAAGTCATAAAGCATTAAAAGAAATTTGCAATGCTTTAGAAGTTCCTTATCAACAATTACTATATACATATGATAAAGAATTAACAGATGAACAATTAGAATATGGTTATTTAAATCATATTACATATAATCAAATCCCAGCAATTTCACAAATAGATGAATACATCTCTTGCCCACCAGATTTTTCAAATGCATCTTTTGCATATAAAATTCCTGATGACGCTATGGAGCCAATGTTTAAAGAAGGTTCATATGCATTTGTTGAAATAAATGCTCCTATCGAAAATAGAGCTGTTGGACTATTTAAATTAAACGGTGATTATTTCATTCGTAGATTACTTTATAAAAAAGATAGATTTATCTTAAGAGCAGATCACAGAGAAGAACGTGATATGACAGTTACTCCAAAAGATGATTTCCAAATAATTGGAAGAGTTTATATCTAAAAAAATAAGGGTGCCTAACGGCACCCTTTTTAGTTCCAGTCATACTTACCTTATACTTTAAATCCCTGGAACTCAAGGAGTTTCTTGATTTTCTTGTCGTTAACAAGAATCACAAACTCTTTCTGGTCATTCTGAACTCTTACGCAGAGCTTTGCAAACTCAACAGCCTTCTTGAAATCTTCGATAGACGCAAAGCCAGCAGTCAAAACGAAGTCGTAAGGCGGATCGACGTTGAGCATCACACCACGCATAACCTGAGCATTCACACGCTTATTCGTCTCTGCTGCGTAGAACACACCATACTCTGGAATCTCTCCATTGTAATTATGTGCGATGATGTAAATCTGATTCTTGATGCGATTGATGGCTTCAACGTAGGACTTTTCAAGTTCTTCTGCATCTTTATGAGCCGCTTTGTGATTTTCCATCTTCTCGCTGAGATCAGCTTTTTGCATCTTAATCTCTTCAAGAACTTTCTTTGCTTTCGCAAGAGCTTCTTCTGCCTTGGCAATTTCATCAGCGGCACTCTCTTCGCTCTGTTCGATCTGGCTCATAAGTGCCGTATCACTGATTACCAACGCTTCCATTGCTTCTTTATGGCTGGTGGCATTTTGGAGCATTCTTTCAAGCTCCGCTACACTTGCTTTATCTGCCACCTTAGGGGTTCCGTTCTTATCACATGCCATTCCTACTTCCTCCTGATTATCCTGTGCTGAACCGTCGTTAACTACCGTGTGACTTTCAACCGACTCTTTTCCTTCCTTGGATTCTTCATTTCGCTTGCTTGCTTCTTCAAGCTTTCTAAGCTTATCTTTGCCAATGCAGCGAATTGCTTCGTCGGTGAACTCCTGTAAACTCATACCATTCTTGGAAGCGACTTCTTTTAGAGTCATCTTCATGTTGAATATGTTATGTTGTATTACAGCAAAGTTGAGTGATCGCCTTATAACATATTTATTCTTCATCTCTTCCTCCTTGAAATATTGATGATAGCATCCTTTTCTATTGTATCATAGTTTTAAAAATAATGCAAATCGACACAAAAACTCTATTTAACCTTTATTTTATAAGGTTTATTATATTATATGCATTATGTTTTAAAAAAAGTTTTTTCATTAATACTTGTAAAAATAAACTGTTAGTGCTATAATTTTAATTGTTATGTCTTCTTAGCTCAGTCGGTAGAGCAACTGACTCTTAATCAGTGGGTCTGGGGTTCGAGCCCCCAAGAGGACACCATTATATAAATAAAACGACTTATTAAAAGTCGTTTTTATGTTTTTATATATAGTCATTCAAAACAAAAAATGATATCGTCTTAATCACTAACAAAACACGCAATGTTTTTTATTGCAAATTATTATAATTTCTTTTCTTAGACAATGTTTTATTCTTACTATAAATTAAAACATCATCATCAATAGTAACCCTACCTGTTTGTGCTCTCCAATTATCTAAACTAGTAAAAAACTCTTTAAGGTATGGGAACC
>JAZSBZ010000064.1:0-3644 GCA_045602645.1 Candidatus Scatovivens sp.
TAAATAAAATTCATTTAAGTTATTGAATAATGAATCATTTTTTACATTAAAATCTAAATATTTATAATATAAATTTCCATATTCTTCTCTATCTATTCTTAATATTCCTGATGCTAAAATCATTTGAGCACCAACAATATCAATTGAATTACGAACCTTTTCTTCTATACTTCTAATTACCATATCTTGTGTAATTGGATCTGTAGAATATTCTACTTGTTCATGTGTTGTAAGCATATTAAAAATTGTATTTGGATCAAATTTATTATCAACAATACATTTTTTAATATATGTCACAAGTTTAAAAGGACATACTTTAATATTAGCATTACAATAAGAACATCTTTGTCTTAAATCTGTATCTAAATTATTTAAATTAAGTCTCCAAGTATTCTTATAATCTCTTAAAGGATATCCTGCATATGATAAGAATATTTTTTCAAATATATCATTTGCATCATCGAATTTCTTTGCACATAATTTTAAATATGACATCTCTAGTACATTCGTTGGTTTATCGACTACTTTATCATTTTCTTTTACTTTCTCTGTAAGCATGTTATATGTCAGTAAATCAGTTTCATGAATAAATCTTGCTAAAAACAATTCATTACCATTAAACTTTTCTTTCATAAATTTTACAAAGTTCTCTGTTTCGTCCATTTTTACCTCACCATTTCTTTATCTTTTGATTAATAATTTTTACTAATAGCCTCCGCTATCGCTTCTATATAGTTTGCTTTTTCATTTTTTAGTACTTCTAAATCTGTATCTATGTATCCAAGTTCTAATTGATAGCATTCAATTCCTTGGTTTGAATCATAGAAATCATTTTTAGCATATGCTGTATTTCTACCATCTACATATGCTTCTTGAGCAATTCCACCAACCTCTCTAATTGTATAATGATATGGCGTTGTAGTAGTTGTTGGATATGGTTCATAACCTTTGTTTTTTGCAGTAGCAGCTTGATCTGCTATTTCTCTTTTGGTATATGCTCTAACATATACTCCATCTTGTGATTTAAATGTTGTGTTATTTGAATATGTTAAACTTACTTTTTCATCAATTTTTATTGCTAAACTTTTAGCAAAGCTTAAATCAGCTTTTGTAGGTGCATATATTTCAAATCCAGTCTTATCTTCTGCTCCATCATTTACATGAAGTGATATCATAAGTTTAGCTTTTGATTTACATGCTATTTGTATTCTACCTTCTGGATTATACATATTAGTGTATGTATAAATGTCTGTGTTATTATCATCTCTAGTTAATTTAACTTTATATCCTTTTTCTTCAAGTTTTACTTTTAAGTCTTTAGCATAATCTAATGTTAAATCACTTTCTGTTATTCCGTCTTTCTTTTCTCCTTCATCTTTTCCACCATGACCTGCATCAATTACAATGTCATATACTTCTTCTGGAAGTGAAGAATCAGTAACGTTCATCTTAAGAATTTTATAATCATTTTCTTTATAAGTTTTATCTAAAAACTCAACTTCAACTTTTTTATTTTTACCTTCTTCAGTAACCGTATAATATTCAAATCCTTTAGCTTTTTCAGTATTTCTGAATGAATAATATCTTGGCTCATAACTATTGTTTAATTTTAATCTAAGAAGTAAATAATACTCACCATTTTCAAAATTATCTAATATTAAACCTGTATTAATTTTTTCACTTGGAAAAAATAATACTTTATTTTCTTCAAAAGAATAATCTAACATAAAAGTTTCTTCAAATTCCATACCATCTGTTATGTATAATTTTACACTTTCTAAATTGTCTTTACTTATATTAGATATTTTTCCTTCAACACTTATTGCTTTACCAAATGTATATACACTTGAAAGTTCAGCCATCTGTACTTGAAGTTTTGAAAATACTTTCTCTTCAATTCTTTTTAAGTTTTTTTCTGGATTTCGCTTTTCTACAGTAAGCATTATCCCATAAAATACACCTATTAAAACAAAAATTAATACTAGAAATTTTAATCCTTTTTTTAACATTTGTTAATAACACATCCTTTGACTTTAAATTATTTCTCCAATTAAGTCATAATTTCTAACTGCTGTTATTTTACATTTAATAAAATCACCTGATTTTACTTTTTTACTATTTTTAATAAATATTGTTCCATCTTCATTTGGTATATCCATATAGCTTCTTGCACATATAAATTTACCATCTTCTGAAAAGCCATCAACTACAGCTTCATATTCATTTCCAATTTTTTCTTCAAGTTTTATTTTAGATATTGCTTGTTCAAGTTTCATTATTTTGTCAAGTCTTGCTTGTTTTGTTTTTGGATGAATTTGTTCTGGTAATCTAGCTGCTGGAGTACCATCTTCTTTTGAATATTTAAATGCTCCAAGCTTTTCAAATTTTGCTTCATTTACAAATTCATAAAGTTCTAGAAAATCCTCTTCTGTTTCTCCAGGAAAACCTACAATTAATGTTGTTCTTAAAATTACATCAGGAATTTCTTCTCTAATCTTGTTAATTGTATTTCTAATAGATTTACTATCACTTTTTCTATTCATTCTCTTAAGCACTTTATCTGCAAAATGTTGAAGTGGAATATCAAAATAATTACATATTTTTTCATTATTTTTTACGACACTTATTAGTTCATCTGTAATAGACTCTGGATATGCATATAAAAATCTAATCCATTTAAACCCATCTATTTTACATAGTTTGTCAAGTAATTCTGGAAGTTTAGATTCACCATATAAATCAATTCCATATTTTGTTGTATCTTGTGCAATTACTATTAATTCTTTAATTCCTTTTTTAGCTAAATTTTCAGCTTCTTCTAAAACATCTTCCATTTTTCTACTTACAAATGGACCTCTAATATATGGAATAGCACAATATGTACATCTATTACTACAACCTTCCGCAATTTTTAAATAAGCCGTTGTATTTCCTGTTGAAATAACCCTATCTAGATAATCAAGCGTATTTTTAGATTTTGTTTCTTTATTAATTAAATTTGCTATTTTATCCCAAAAGATTTCATAATCATCAATACTGATAAATAAATCTACTTCCGGAATTGCTTTTATTAATTCTTCTTTATATCTTTGTACTAAACAACCCATTGCTACTAAATATTTACATTTACCTGATGTTTTATATTCAGCCATTTCAAACATTGTATTTATTGCTTCTTCTTTTGCTGACTCTATAAAACCACATGTATTTATAATTATCATTTCAGAATCTGCTGGATCATTTACTATCTCAAATTTTTCTTTTCTTAAAAGTCCTATACACATTTCTGTGTCAACTAAATTTTTACTGCATCCTAGTGATACAAATCCTACTTTCATTCTTGCTCCTTATAAACTTTATATTTTTTCAGCATTTGTATTCTATGTAAACATTGTAATTAATAGTCCAATAAATGCACCTGGTACACCAAATAAACCTGTTAAAAGTATTGTCCATTTTTCTACAGTAACTATTAATCCAAAAAATTTAAATATCATTAGTACAAGACCACCAACAATTGAATTAATAACGAATTTAATAACAACTTTTAGTGGAAATGTTAATATTTTTAATACTATAACCAGTAAAATAATTCCTATTAAAAAAGATCCTAAACTCATACTTTTTTACTACTTAATTTTCTA
>JAZSBZ010000065.1:0-2400 GCA_045602645.1 Candidatus Scatovivens sp.
GGTAGATCATACTGATTTTTCACATATAAAAATAGGAGATGTAAAATCTAAATATGGAATAGAGGGAGAATTTTTGCTTTGTGCAAATCAATTTTGGAAACACAAAAACCATTTGTTCCTTTTTAAGGCTTATCATAAAGCTTTGCAAAAAGGGTTAAAAATGCAGCTTGTCTGTACAGGAAATTTATCCGATTACCGCAATCCTGAATATATAGATAAAATAAAGTGTTTTATTATTGACAATAATCTTTCAAAAAAAATCCTACTACTTGGTTTGATTGATTCTGATGAATTACATTGTTTAATGAAGAATGCTTATGCAGTTATTCAACCTTCACTTTTTGAAGGATGGAATACTACAGTTGAGGACTGTAAATTACTTAACAAATTTATATTCCTCTCTGATCTTTCTGTACATCAAGAACAAGTTAATAAGAATGTTTGTTTTTTTAACCCTCACGATGAAGAAGATCTTTGTCAGAAGTTGTTGAATGTTGAGCCAATAGAAGAGTATTATGACTATAGTTGTGATTTTCGGGAGTTTGGCGAAAATTTTAAAAATATTATAGAATCTTAGCAGATATAGTGGTGAAGAAAAGTAATTTTAGAAGAGTGTTTTGTAAAGGTAATCAGGAACTTGATAGATATGATGAATCCGAAAATTTCAATTGTTACTGTATGTTTTAACGTTGTGACAGACATAGAGAAAACAATCCTTTCTGTCATCAATCAATCCTATCCCAATATAGAATATATAATTGAAGATGGTGGTAGTACTGATGGAACATTAGATTTTGTTGAAAAATATCGTTCCCAAATAAGTGCAGTTTATATAGAGAAAGATAAAGGTGTGTTTGATGCAATGAATAAAGCTATATTTCGTACTACTGGCGAATGGATTTTATTTATGAATGCAGGAGATAAATTCCATGACAATAATGTTGTTGCAGAAATATTTCGAACGGGAGTATCTCATAATATTGGTGTGATACATGGTGATGTTTGTTTTGTTGGAAAGAATGGATTGCAATATTACAGAAGCTCTCCTTTTTATTTGAGAAAGGGAATTCGTCCAATGGGTATCTGCCATCAGAGTCTATTTGTCCGTACAAGATTGGCAAAGACGTACTTATTTGATCTGACATTTAAGTATGCAGCCGATTATAATATGATGATGCAAATTTATAAAAAAGGATTTGAATTTAAATATATGCCAATAGCAGTTTCTGATTATGATTTGACTGGAATCAGTTCGAAACATTTAATTTCTCAATATAAAGAGGTTGCTAGAATTTGTGGCATAACTTCTGGTATTAAATATTATATAGGCCTTTTCTTTGTGGGGAAACGTAAGATAAAGAGGTTTATAAAAGGACTCTTAATTCATCTAGGCTAACAACGCTTGAACTCGAATACAATGATTGTATTACTATTTAATATTATAATTCTTGTAGTAGGAATTCTTACTTTATATAATTTTAGAGCAGGATATTTAGCCATTTTTTGTTCAAAAATACTAATTCCTCACATGGTTCGATTTGGAATAGGTTCTTTAAGCTTATCTATCGCAGATGTTTTTAGTCTTATTCTAATCGTTTCATTTATATTTCATAGAACCCAGCTTACAAAGGGGAAGCATTATCCTTTAATATTAAAAAAATACTTTATTATTGAAATTGTAATTACTTTATTGCTTATTATATTATCTAGCGGTTATGTTCCTTATAGCTATCAATTCACGTCATTTATAAAAACAATATTACAAACTTTTGTTTTTATGTGGCTTTCCTATTGGGCATTTACCCCAATAGCCAATAAAAGAATTCTTAATATAATATTTATTGTACTCATTGGAGCAGGTTTTTATGGAATCCTTTCATATTTAATAAAGTTTAATCCTTATGTGGATTTATTGTATATCGTCTATTCTGGTGAGGAAAATATATATTCAATTTTCATGGATGAAGAACGAGGGGGATTAGTAGGTAGAACATCTGGAACAATGACACATCCTTTAGGATGGGGACAAATGTGGAATTTGGTAATTGGACTATATTTTTTATATAATAAAAATATCGACAATTTTTTGGGATTTATTATTGTTGTTATAGGCATTATCAATATTATATTTTGTGGAAGTCGTGCAGCTATTGTTGCTTTGGTTATATTATATATTTTTTATCTGTTTTCTCTTAGTAGAAAAAAAGTTTTTAAAAATTTATTTATAATACTATCTTTGTTGACAATGGGATTTTTTGCCTTTGGAAAAAATGAAAATATAGAAAAGGTATCTAAATATATTCAAGCAGCAGTGTTCTTTTGGGATCAAGAGGCGAGCAATGAGGCTGAGATAAGAGGTTCTAGTGTAAATATGAGAATAAGGCAATTTGAAGTTTCAAT
>JAZSBZ010000066.1:0-37561 GCA_045602645.1 Candidatus Scatovivens sp.
TTTGTAAAGAAAATTCAAGATGTTAATAAAAATTATCTATATTCAACTCAAGTAGAGTTATTAGAAGCAACAGAAATGTATCTTGAGAATAAAGATAGGATGCTATTTAGAAAGTATTATGATACATTAAGACTTGATATAGATGATATAAATATGTCTGAAAGATTAATGGAAATT
Organism: Candidatus Scatovivens sp.; assembly: GCA_045602645.1. Taxonomy (GTDB): domain Bacteria; phylum Bacillota; class Clostridia; order TANB77; family CAG-508; genus Scatovivens. The sequence goes on from JAZSBZ010000066.1 coordinate 178, forward strand.
TATGAGAAGCTTGTTTAATCAGGCTTCTTTTTTTATACAAAAGATGTATAAAGATTTATAATAAGATGACCCACTTTACATAAAACTTGAAAAAAGCTTGAAAATGTGCTATAATAATAGATGCAATAAAATTTTTAACAGGAGGACACGATATGAAAAAAGTCGTAAACTCAACCGGGTTAAACCGGTTAATAGGTTTTGCTGAAAAAAATGGAGTCACAATGACGGCTCTTTTGGGGATTCCCCCTATTTTTTCTAAAGGACCTACCATCAGAGCAACCGTTGATGAAAACGGTATTACCCACTGCGCAAAAGTCGAAACCGAATACGAATATACTGAACTGGATGTTAAGCTTGATAAGATCAAGAAGAACACCATGGTTGGAGGTATAATTTGTGTAATCCTTGCTTTTATCAATACATTGGTTCTCACCATGTATGAAGGCTGGGCTTACCAGATTACACTCAATGTTGTGTATTTGGCACTGGCTGTTATGACTAATCCCCTTGCATTTGGAATTTTCTTTTCCAGACTTTTAGGAGATAAGGAAATTGTCAGTTTCTGTAAGTACAATGCTGCAAAGAACGCTGCAATCAATGCTTACAATGACACTGATAAAGTCCCTAATTCCGAAGAGATAAGAGAATATTCCTGGCATGAATGGGAAAGTCCGTTTGTCAGAGGTGGACAGTTCATTACCGTTTTATTAGGTTTCTCAATCTTGAGATTTTTACCGATGGTGCTTTATATCATTTCCGCACTTGCACTGGTAATTATCGTCTTTATGTCCAACATGAAGCCGCTCTCGAGATTTTGGCAATTCTTGGTTGTGTCACAACCCGATGATGTACACTACAACGCAGCTATTCAAGCACTCCACGATGCCACAGAATTCTATGACAATCTTCACTTCTCTTTAGATGATTTTATCCTTGTCGCTGGCGAGGGCTTCGTCGTGAAAGTGAAGTTTGCAGAAAGTGATGGATCTGAGGAAGAAGATTTAAGCAAGGAGAGAGAAGGCAGCGAAGAACCTGTAGAAGAAGCTATCGCAGAAAATAGCGAAGAAGTATCTGACGCAGATGAATCTGGTGCAGCCCCTGAAACGGAATCTGAAAAAGTAGCAGATGAAAAAACTGGCGAAACTTCGGAGGAAGAGGAAGGTACAAAGTGATTACACTCAGCTCCTGCAGTGTCAAAAAAGGCTTAATTCTAAACGAGCCTAAAGCTGAAACGCCACACAACGTGTGGCGTTAAGCATTTTATTTTAAAGTTCATATCTAGTTCATTATATTTTGATAAATCTATAATAGTTAAAAAAGGTAGAAAAACGCTTCAATTTAAGGTATAATAGTATCGAAATATGTGTTACTAATGAAAAGGCAGAAGAATTGAAGATGATTTTTCTTTTTTTGAACAAGAAAATTAAATTTATCAGGAGGATATATGTTTAAGATTTTACTTGTTGAAGATAATAAGAATATAAGAAAATTAATGACAGCATATTTAAGAAAAAGTAGTTATGATGTATATGAAGCTGAAAATGGGGAAGATGCATTAGATGTTTTAGATAGACAACATATAGATCTTATGATAAGCGATATAATGATGCCAAAAATGGATGGATATGAGCTTACTAAAGAATTAAGAGATGCAGGATATACATTCCCAATACTTTTTGTTACTGCTAAAGATTCAATAGATGATAAAAGAGAAGGTTTCTTATTAGGCGTTGATGACTATATGGTTAAACCAATAGATATGGATGAAATGATATTAAGGGTTGGTGTGCTTTTAAGAAGAGCTAATATAGTTAATCAGAGAAAATTGAAAATTAAAGATGTTGTTTTATCATATGATGAATATACTTTAGTAAAAGGTGATGAAGTTTATCAATTACCACAAAAAGAATTCCAACTTATATATAAACTTTTAAGTTATCCAAATAAGATATTTACAAGACAAGAATTAATTGATGAAATTTGGGGATTAGAAAGTGATTCAGAGCAAAGAACTGTAGATGTACATATAAAAAGATTAAGAGAAAAGTTTGAAAAATTTGAGGAATTTGAAATAGTTACAATTAGAGGAGTCGGCTATAAAGGAATAATTAAAAATTAGATTGGTAAGATAGTTATGAGTAAAGAAAAAGAGAGAAAATTATCTGAAAAAGAAAATGAAAAAAATAGTAAAAAACCGAAAGTAAAATCACTATATAAATACATGATTTTTGCACTTATAATTGTACTTATAATAATGTTTTTACTTACTAGCTTATATTTTAGATATGCAAGATATTATTTATTTGAAATGCTTCATGTACAAGGTATAGATTTTAGTTCTATAGATACTCAAAGAGTGGTTGGAGGTGTAATTGGAGCTGTTTTTGAAACAGTTATTCTAGCCGCTATTTTAGGTGTAGTTATGATTCTTATTGTATTTAAGCATATTGTTGCACCAGTAAGGAAAATGACAGAAGCAACAAAGAAAGTTGCAAAAGGAGATTTTAAAGTTCAACTTGAAAATGAAAATAGAAAAGATGAGTTTGGAGTTCTTACTAAAAATTTTAATAAAATGGTTAGAGAACTTGAAAGTAATGAGTATTTAAGTAAAGAATTTATGAGTAATGTATCTCATGAATTTAAAACTCCAATAGCATCAATCCAAGGATTTGCAAAATTATTAAAAGATAAACGTATAACAAATAAAGAAAAGGCAGAATATATAGATATAATTATTGAAGAGTCAGAAAGACTAGCTAATTTATCTACTAGTATACAAAACTTAACAAAGATAGAAAACAAAAAAGAAATCTTTAAAAAAGAAAAAGTAGCGGTAGATGAACAAATAAGAAAATGTGTTGTTTTACTAAATTCTAAACTTGAAGAAAAGAATATTGAAATAGGTATGGATGAAGATAGAGATGTTTTCGTTAATGCAAGTGAAGATATGTTACATCAAGTATGGATGAATTTGATAAATAATGCAATTAAATATACAGAAAAAGATGGAAGAATAGATTTAATTATAGATGAATATGAGACTGAAGTTAGAGTAGAAGTTAAAGATAATGGAATTGGTATTAAAGAGGAAAACTTAAGTAAAATATTTGATAAATTCTATCAAGAAGATGAATCTCATTATTCAGAAGGAAGTGGACTTGGCCTTGCTATAGTAAAGAAAATAGTAGAGCTTCATAAAGGAAAGATTGAAGTAAAAAGTAAGCTAGGAGAAGGAACTTCGTTTATAGTTGTTATTCCAAAAGATTAAAATAAAACTCATAGGAATCCACAAAACATTAATAAAATGTGGAAAAACCTATGAGTTTTTTATATTCTTGTTTATAATTTTGCTATTAATTTGTTAATAATATTAGTCTTTTTTTACAAATAATTTACATCTACAAACTCCTGTATTAGTAAATTCATCACATGGGCAAAGAGTTGTCTCATCTTGAGTAACTCTACATGGACAGTGTCCGTCTTTTTTATAAATTCCATCAATAATTTTTTGAGCATATTCTTTGTCTGGATTAATAATATAACCTTTCATATAATTCTCCTTTATTTTAGTTTGTTTAATTCTTCAAGTAATTCTTTTTCTGATCGGAATCCTTCTAATGTTTTAACCATATTTCCGCCTTTAAATATAATTAAAGTTGGAACTACCTCAACGCTATATTTCATAGCTAATGCTACTGATTCATCTATATCTACTTTTACGATTTTAAATTCATCATTTTCATTTGATATTTTTTCTAGTACTGGTGTAAGCATTTGGCAAGGTCCACACCATACAGCAAAAAAGTCTACTACTGTTAATTTTTCTTCATTTAATACTTCATTTTCGAAGTTTGTTTCGTTAATTACTTTCATAAAATTACCTCCTTTAAAAATTAATATAGTATTTCAAAAATATTTTACAAGAAGAAAAAGGCATTGTCAATAAAAATGAAAATGGCAAGATACAATTAAAAAAATATTGACATACAGTAAAAAAGTAGCATATAATAATAGTATAATATTTTTCAGGAGACATAGCCATGAAGTGTTTTAATGATGTAAAACAAAATAATTTATGGCAAGTATGGGTTAAAAATAGCTCATACTATATTGTCATGTAAAAATATTTAGTTAATCTATTTATTGTATACGAAGGCGTATGTATGAGTAATTGAGCTCGTATGTGCGCTTTTTTGTTGTATTAAGGAGGTGGGATATATGAACAAAAATTGGCACTGGCCTATGGCCAGAGAAAGAAAATTAAATATTAAGTCAAAAACAAATTTAAAAAATAAAATTGAAAAGGAGATTTTTTATTATGGAAAATTATGGAGAATTTGGTGGTTTATATGTGCCACAAAACTTAAGAGAAAGATTAGATGAAGTAAAGAAGGAATTTGAAAAACAAAAAGATAATGAGGAATTTAATAAAGAATATATTTATTATTTAAAACAATATGTTGGAAGACCAACACCGGTATATTATGCAGAAAATTTAAGCAAAAGCTTAGGTGGAGCTAAAATCTATTTAAAAAGGGAAGATTTAAATCATACAGGTGCTCACAAAATAAACAATGCTATTGGCCAAATACTTCTTGCTAAAAAGATGGGAAAAACACATGTAATTGCAGAGACTGGAGCTGGGCAACATGGTGTAGCAACAGCAACTGTATGTAGCTTATTTGATATAAAATGCACAATATTTATGGGGAAAGAAGATATAAGAAGACAAAGAGTTAATGTAGAGAAAATGAAACTTTTAGGTGCTACAGTAAGAGAAGTAACTAGAGGTGAAGGTGTATTAAAAGATGCTGTAGATGATGCGTTTGAATTTTTTGTAGAAAATGATGATGTGTTTTACTTAATTGGATCTGCAGTAGGTCCTGCACCATATCCAGAAATGGTTAAACACTTTCAAAAGATTATCGGGGAAGAAGCTAAAAAACAAGTAAAAGAGTTAGAAGGAAAATTACCTAAAGCAGTAATTGCTTGTGTAGGTGGTGGAAGTAATGCAATAGGGATGTTTACTGATTTTGTTAAAGAAGAAAATGTTAAATTATATGGAATAGAAGGAGCAGGTCTTGGAATAGAAACAGGAAAACATGCGGCAAGTATGCAAAATAATACGATTGGAATTATGCATGGAATGAAAACTTATATTATGCAAGATAAAGATGGAAATGTAAAAGATGCATATTCAATTTCAGCAGGACTTGATTATCCAGGTATTGGGCCAGAACATGCATATTTATCAAGTATAGGTAGAGTAAAATATGATTCAATTACTGATAAGGAAGCAGTAAATGCCTTTAAAGCATTAACAAGATATGAAGGAATTATTCCAGCATTAGAGTCTAGCCATGCGGTAGCATATAGTATGAAAATAGCAAAAGAATATGATAAAGATGATATTATTTTAGTTAATTTATCTGGAAGAGGCGATAAAGATATTGAGCAAATTTTATCTTTAGAAGATTAATATAACTTTTGTAAATTAGAAATAAGGATAAGTAAATTTTTTGGAGTAATGTAGATATAATCAAAGTCTAGTTTAAACACGGCTGGAAAATTAGTTTTAAATTTATCGAGGTTTAATCTTGTAAAAAGATTTTCTATATTTTTGATAATTTGTTTTTCAGGTTTATTAAAATTTTTACTAGTTAAAGAGCATAAATCTATTAGCTTAATTTCATCGAGATTAAATTCTGAAGAGTTTTTAATTAAATCTCTATAATAGATATACCCCTTAGAGCAAATATTAAATCCTAGTCGATTTAAAATAGAATCAATATTTAAAAAATTAAATAATTGTTTATCTTCAGTACAACTATTAATTTTTTCCATATTGTAACCTCCTGATGAGTATAATTTACACGAAATAAAAGAAAACATCAAATTAAAAGTGTTGCGCATCGCGCGACAAAAATAGAGTATAAAAGTTGCATTGTATGCAACAAAAATGAAAGGAATCTTAAAAGTACAAATAAATTAAAAAAGAAAAAGAAGTAAAAATTAAAAAATCAGAAAAAGTTGATTTTTACGCAACAAAGCCGGCTATTAGCCGGCTTTAATGTTTTTATTTATTTTTTTGATTCTTTATTATTAATTATTCTAAAAGATTTGTAATCTTCTTCAGAATATGTTTTCATATCTTCTTTTGAAAGACAGTCATATGTATAAGTTAATTTTTCTCTTGTTTTAAGTACTTCTACATCATCTCTTACAGTATATTCTTCTCTACATACAATACATCCAGTTTCATGATCTACGTAGTAGTAATCAACTTCGTTATGATCTTCATAGTAAGAAGTAAATGAAATTAAGAAACATCTTGTTTCTTCATAAAATTCAATTCCATGATATTCATAGTTGTATAAATTTTCATTTGCAGCATGTTTTCTGATATATGTATCAAAGTATATTGAAAAGTTATCATAGCAATAATCAAAGAAAATATCATCAATAGAGACGGTATTATTATCAATGTTTACTGTAACTTGAGTATTGCTTGAAAAATCAGTATATGTTTTTTCTACTATATTTCCAATATCGTTATATCCGTCTACGTATAAGTTATCATCTAATCTGTATATTTCTGCAACAGTAAATGTTTCGTCAAGTTCAGAATCATACATTTCATATTTTGCTAAATAGTTATTAGAAATATGTTCTGGGTTTTGAATTTTTTCAAGAACAATTCCTAAAGTATTCCTTTGAATTGTAAAAAAATGAATAGCATTGTTAAACAGTATATATAAAATCCCTATACCAACAGCGGCTATTATTAGAAATGAAAGTATACTTGCTAATTTCTTTTTCATAAGTACCTCCATAAGAGTAAATCTATAATAATGGTATTAATAAATTAAGAAAAAGTCAATGTTATAAAGGATAAATAAAAGATGATTTATGAAATACTTTTTGATTATTAAAAAGAAAAAGCGCCGGTAACCCAGCGCCTTTGGAGTTTTTAGATAAAAAATAATTCAAACTTTTATGCGATATGTCCATCGATAGAATAACATGCAACAGATCCATCAATGCATGGAAAAATATTTTTCATTTGTTCTTTTCTCCTTTCATTAGATTCATTAAAGTGCGATTACTTGTTTTTAGTTCAAACGCATCTTTATGAATGCATAAGGAGATAAGAATCTCAAGTAATATAAAATCCAGGCACTCACGATTGCCTGGAAAATTGTTTTTCAAGGCTTCGCTAGCGCGTCTGGAGTATACTTGACTATAAACTCCATATATATCTTTAATGTGTAACAAGAGTTTATCAAAATAAAATTATAAAATCAAAATTAAAGCGTTGCGCATTAGGAAACCAATAGTTGCTTAAAATGCAACAAAATAGAGGAAAAGACTTGAAAAATAAGGATAAAGGTGATAAAATGTTTATGTTAACTTTAATATAATTACTTAATTCATATAAACGTTGATTTTTACGCAACGATTTTTGGAGGTGGCTATGCCAGATAAAAAGACAAGTATTTATTATGATGTTGGCGAAAGAATAAGATTTTATAGAAAACTAAAGAATTTATCGTTAAGTAAATTTGGAAATATGATAGGAAAGACTAAATCTACAGTATGTAGATATGAGACTAATGAAATCTGTCCAGATGTTATAACACTTTGTGAGATATGTTCTGCACTAGAGATATCAGTTAGTGAATTTTTAGATGAAAATAAAAGTGCTGCAACAGAATATAGCATTAATCCATTTGGAGAAAATGAGCTTTATTTATACTATATTGGTTTTAGTAAAAAACTAGTTGTATCAAAATTAGAGATTACTTTAATAGATGGAGTTTATAAGGTTGTATTAAAAAATGCTATTAATAATTCTATTTCAGAAAGAGATTCATACCATTATGATGGTAAAATGGAATCAAACGGAATAGTAACATTCTTTAATTTATCTAATTCATTTAATAATAAGAAATTTGAAAAGATACAAATAACAATAAATAACCAATTCGCTGAAAATGGATTCTATTATGGTTCAATAAGTGCGACTGGTAATGATAACTTATCTACAAATAGAAAATGTATGATATGCTCTAAGAAAACAGAAGACTTATCAAAAGAGCAAAGAAAGCAAATATTTGAAAAGTTAAAAATATCTAAAAAAGAAATAGATCAAATAAAGAAAAATTACTACTGGGATCCAATTATAAGAAACGAAGAAGATTATTCGGTGGTAGTAGAATAATAAAAGTAAATATGAAAATAATTAATTTTAAGAGGGAAGCTAGAAATAGCTTCTCTTTTTTAATTTTTAAAACAAATGTATGAGGGTTTTTAATGGTAAAAAAGTGATTTTATAGAGTTTTAAATGCTTTTAAGGGAATAATGAATTCTTTTTAAAATAGCGTGCTAGTATGTAGTCAGTTCGAACAAACAAACACTTTTCTAGAAAAGAAAAAGGAGGGTTATGAATAATATAACAGGAGAAGAAGACATGATTGAGGTAGATGTTTCACCTTATACTCTTGAAAAAGCATTTACAGATTATAAACATTACTTAGCAATGAAACCGCTTTCTAAAATAGAGAAGTTAGTCTTATATACACTAATAGTTGAGCTAACTCCACTTGGAGTAGCGTGTAAGAAACTGAAGATGAGTAAATATGAAGTTATAAAGACAAAAGAAAAAGCATTAAGAAATTTTAAAGCTAATTTAAAGAGAATTATAAAGGAGAATAAGTAATGGCTAATAAAAACGTAAAAGTAATATACAAGAAGATAGAACCAGAATTCTTAAACAAATATGGATATATAAACTTAAATCATAGAGAAGTAAATACAAAAAGCGATTTAGTTGAAATAGCGAGTATTTTTAGAAATCCAATGTATGAAACTTTTAGAATCATATATATGAAAAATAAAAGTATTGTTGGGTATGAATCAATATCAAGCAGAGGTACACGAACTGTAGAGATATTTCCTAAATCAAAATCAGGAAGGAATACTAATGAAAAATGTTTTTATAAGATTTCTGACAGAATGAGAAGATTAAATGCAAATGGATATTATATGGTTCACAATCATCCAAGTGGACATGCTAAAGCATCAAGAGATGACTTAAAAGTTACAGAAGCATTTGCTGAGAATCTTGATGGATTTCTAGGGCATTTAATTGTTAATACAGAAAGTTATGCATGGATTGATGTAGATAAATATGGAATTGCAAAAGCAGACAATTTCCAAGAAGTAAAAAAATTAAAGAAGGATAGGTATTATAAGATGTTAAATAAGAAATCAATATATGATGTAAAAATAGAATCAAGAGAGGATTTGGTAGCATTAATGCACCATATTAAAAATAGTAAGGATTATTCTAGTCTAATATTTTGTGATGCAAGAGGAAAGATAAGAATGATTCAAGATATGCCAAATAGATTCTTAAATATGAAAGATGAACAGTTAGAAGGATATCTTGCAAATCAAAAATTATTAAATGGAGCAACAAGGGTATTCTTTGCAACAACAGATAATGAGGTTTATAAAAAGGCTATTAAGTTCTGGCAGAAAGAAGTATTCTTAGATGCAATTTGTTATAAGGAAGAAGACAGTAGAATTTATACATATGAAAAAGTAAGGGTAGAGACAGTAGATAATATTGAGAACATTAATAGGATAAGACAATTCGAAGAAATGGAAGAAAAGATAGAAGAGCTTAGAGAGACTAATAAAGCATTAGCGGTTACTGAAGACAATGAAACCTATAAAAGACCGGATGTATTAAAAGTATTATTAAAAAGAGTAGGAAAAGAACCTGAAGTTGTAGAGATAAAAAATAATCTAGTAACAAAACAAGAATTAGTAGGAGGGTTAATAGAAGTAGTTCAATATGATGATGTGATTATTATTTGTAATGAAGAAGGTAAAGTTTTAGGATTACCACCAAATCTTATTTTTGAACTTGATTATATTGCAGGAGATTGCTTCATTGTAGGAGATGATTATGAACATGGAGATTTTAAAAGTTTAACTGACGATGAGATTAGAAGATATAAAAAAGATTTAAGTGATAGAGGATTTAAATATAAAAGTGAAGATGATTTTATCCCCTCAAAAGAAAAAGAGCGCGGAGAGCGCATGCGAGGGAAAGCTTAGAAAATACAATTCTTTAAAGCTTGGAGATATAGTATAAATAGGAGGTTAGTATGGGTATACCAATTATTAGAAATGTTAAGCATACACTAGGTAGATTAACATGGGTATATAGACACAATGAAAGAAAAAACATCAATTATTCTAATAAAGAAATTGATGAGACTAAAACTAAAAATAATTATTGGTTAAAGAAACCGGAAAATCCTTACGTAAAAGAATTCTTTCTAATTAGAGAAAAGAATAACTTATTCGGTAGTCTTAGAAAAAATTCTAAAGCGGTATGTGAATATGTTATAGGATGTAGTGACAATTACTTTGAAGAGATTGGTGCAGAAGAAACTAAAAGATATTTTGAAGAGGCATATAAGTTTGTTCAAAATTATAAGGATTTAGGAGAGAAGTATATTATTTCTGCTGTTGTTCATATGGACGAGACTAATCCACACATGCATTTAACATACATTCCAGTAGTACATAAGGTTAATCCAATGACAGGAGGTAAGTTTGATAAGATAGCATGCTCAGAATTTTGGGGGCAAAGATTTAGTTATTCTAATTTACATGAAGCGTTTCATAATCATATGATAGATGCAGGTTTTGAACTTGAAAGAGGTGCGTTTACAAAAATTCAATTTATTCCAGTTAGTAAGTTAAAGGTACTTACTAATTATGAGGCACAGAAATTAGAACTTCAGATGAATAAGCCTGAAGAGGAAATAGAGACAGATGATATAAATGTTTTAAGAGAGGAATACAAAAGAGTAGTTAAAAAGATAAATAATATTTCAAGGCAGTATGCTAAAGTAAAAGCGATTATTGAAAATAATGTTAAAAAGATGGAATATTTATTCGAAGAAAACGAAAGATTATCAAGTAATTATAGAGCAGAAAAACAAAGAAATTCTTGGTATAAATTCTGCATTAATAAAGTATTTGAGTGTGTGAGTATATTATTTAATTTCCCAGAAAATAGACTAAAATCTATAGCTGGTAGATTTATTGAAAGTACAAAAGAAGAAAATGTTGAAAAAGAAGTACAAACTACCAAATAATCATAAATAGAAAAGCCCTCTAATATTTTACAAAAGGCCTTGAATGTGCTATAATTAAAGTGTTAGGGGGTGTTTTATTGAATAGAGAAGATGTAAGAAAAATTTTATTCAAATTACGAACAACCGAAAACGAACAAATAGTTAATTATCTTGCTGGTCAAATAGATATGATGACTGATGATGCTGTAAAAGGAATACTTGATAAACTAGGTAATAACCCAGGAAAAGTAGAACAAGTTCTTTCGGAAAAAATTGGTCAAAGACAACAAAGATTATTAAGAGGTCATGAAGAACACAAACCAATTAATAAATTATATTCTTATGGTATTGCAACAAAGACTGCACACCTTCACTTACCAGTGCAACTTCAAGATATTAAAGGCGCTGGAATAACAGGTAAAATAAATACTGCAAATCTTTATTTAATTGATGCAATTGAAAGAATTGCAAAATTAAAAGATTCCGGAGATCCTAAATTTAAAGATGTTGAAAATATCTATATGATTTCACCAATACTTGTTAGTAGACAACTAAAGTTTTTAGAAGAATTAGGGTTTGAAACAGAGAGTTTTGATAGAAAAGAGTTAGCAAATCCTGAATTTGTAAAAACTCATCCAGAAGCTCAGTTTGGTTTAAAGATTTTCCCTGATGCTAAAAATATTGGTAGAGCACAAATTAGTTTAGATAAGGTTAAATCAAAAGAGTGGCAAGAATTAAAAGATAACGCTAAAAAAGTATTAGAATCTAAAGGAGCAAGTTTAGAAGATTCTGATTCTGATGCAAGATAAATTTATAAATTAAGGCAGGTTTATCCTGCCTTTTGTTGTTTTACCTATGAAAATATGATATAAATAGGGTATTAAATAAAAAGGAGAATAAAAATGATTAATGTTGTTGCTGGAATTATAAGAAATGAAGAAGAAAAAATCTTAATAACTCAAAGAAATTTGAAAAAAGCACAAGGTGGATTATGGGAGTTCCCTGGAGGTAAGATAGAAGCAGGAGAAACAAAAGAGGATGCGATAGTAAGAGAAATTAAAGAAGAATTAACAATAGACATTAGAGTTGATGAGTATCTTGATGAGAAATTATTCGAGTACCCAGAAAAAACAATAAACTTAATTGCAATAAAATGTACAAAAGTTGGGGGAGATCTTAACTTAAATGAACATGAAGATGCAAGATGGATATCAAAGGATGAACTTGATAATTTCGAATTTGCACCAGCAGATCATTTTATAGTTAATAAATTAAAGGTATAAATAAACAAAAAAACGCTACTTTTTAAGTAGCGTTTTTGTTTATTTATTTTCACTTTTTTCTTCTTCATCATCAAATACAAATTTTACTTCTGAATCATAAAGTTGAAGTTTATAAATTCTTTCTGTTCTTTTTTCAACGTTGTTAAGCATTAAGTTTTCACACATTTCCCATAGAGCAACCCATCCAACAATGTTTAGAAATTCTACGATAAATGATGCAAAGTGTTGTTCTAAAGCAAATGATAATATTATGAACACAATTCCAAGCAAGAATAAAGATAAAGATTTTTTATTAGCGATATGAATGTCGTAATCTCTATCATCTATTTCCATACCGTAGTTATTTTTTATAACTTTTTTAATTCTAGATTGTTCTTCTTCAGATATTCTTGGACAGTGAATTTCAAGAATAATTTCATATTTTAGTGGTATGATGTAAGCAATTTCTTCAATGTAATCGCAGACATCATCAGATAAAGCAAGTTTTTTATAATCATGTTTCATGTATAAGTCATCTATTTTATTTAGTTTAATTGGAATAGTTGCTTTACCATATTTGATATAGTGTTTATCGATATAATCAGCTTCTCTAAATTTAATCTTTCTGTTTTTTACTCTAAAATTATTTTTTTTCTTCTTTTTTTTCATATTAAAAAATTTAAATCCCATAAGTACCTCTATCTATCTTCGCGACCTGCAATATGTGAATCAAGTTGGCTTTGAAGTGTTTCAATATTCTTTGAAATACCTGCTATAATTGCTCTTTTTAATAATGCATTTAAATGTTCAGGTTCTGGAGAATATTCTTTTGGAATAGCAGCTAAAACAAATTTATCTCTAATACTATATTGAGTAATTCTTCCATTTTCGTCTTTTTTACGAGATAAATTATTAAGTAGTATTCCTAAGTCCATTGGGAAACCATGTTCTTTTGAAAATTGTCTTGCAAAAGTAATTGTTGTTCTTGTATTTCCATCTCTAAATGGATGTATTTTCCAAAGTTCTGTAAGATGATCTGTAAAAGTTGCAACTTTTTCATCAAAAGGAAGCGAGTCCCAATTTACCTCATTCATTTTTTTAAGACATGCATTCATTTCTTTACTAATATCTTTTGCTTGAGAATATTCTAAACTTAAACCTGGAAGAACAAGTTCTTCTTTAATGATAGGTACAGTTCTATATTCACCAGCCCAATCAAAGATGTCTTCAAATATATGTTTATGTATTGATTTAAAATATTTTGCATCAAATTGTTGCTTGTAAGACATGTCTACGTCTAAGAATTTGGCGAAAGTAATGTCTCTTTCTGCTCTATTTAATTCATCATAAGAGGTGATACCTAATTTGTTTCTTAATACCGCATTTTCGTCATCATATACATATGGATCGTGCATTAGATGTCACCACCTTTTTTATACATATTAATTATTTTTGCTTGAACATCAGATATTTCTGTAATACCGTCTACATATTCTTTTGCTATTTTAAGTACTTTTTCATCTGGAACGTCAGCTCCTGTGATAGATATAGCAAGTGCATTTTTAACGATATCTAATCTTTGTTCTCTAGTTGTATTTTTTATAGATAAATCCATAAAATTCTCCTTTAATTTATTAAATGTTTAAAATTAACAGTAATATTATACCATTTTTTATGCTTAAAATCAAATACAACAAGCTTTCTATATAATGACATTTTTATTACAATTGTTTACAAATAAATAATTTAAAAGTATAATTAAATTGTATAAATTTGATAAAATAGGGAGTAATTATGGAAAGAGCAGAAGTAAAAGAATATTTAAAAAAATTAGGTGTAAAACCAGAATTCGTTGAAATGCCTGCAATAGTTGAGCCAATATATAAAGATTTAATAGATAAAACAGTATCTGAAATTGAAAGTAAAGTTAAAATTACAGTTACACCAGATGGAAATTTTACAATAGGAGATAGAAGTATTGTTGCTTCAGAAGATGGCGGAGCTAAAGTTTCATATTCTGATGTTACTATTGATGTTAATGAAGTGGGAATTGCTGTTGGATATTCAGATGGAAGTTGGATGGACTTTTTCTCAGATACACATAGAAAAGACAATGGACTTGTAGAGCATTCAAGTGGAAATAATGGAAATGCAACAATGTCTACAACAGTTGGATTTGATAATGGATCTTGGTCAATATTAAATGCTATGGGTGCTAAATTTACTATTCAAAGTGCAATTTCAAGCAAAGAAGAAAAAGTTGAAGGAATTGATAAAGAAGCAGTTATTAAAGAGTTTGATGAAAATTCTCAAGCAGTAATGAGAAATTATCCTGGAACAATAGGATGGTATACTCAAAAAAGAGAAGCTTTAGTAGCAACATTAGATAGAGAATGTGATCCTAAAGTAGTAGAACAAAGAAGAATAGAATCATTAGAAAGTGAAGTAAAAAGATTAACAGAAGAAAATGGAAGATTAACACAAAGTAATAAGAGATTAACTGAAATGCTTGAAAAAGCTTTAGAGTTTATGTCATCTGTTAGAAATAGTCCAATAGGATCATTTTTCTTTGGTAAAAAAATAAAAAATTATGAAAATGGACTTAATAAATTAGATTCAGGAAAACAAGAAAGATAATTTAAAAGTAGAGCGTGAAATTAATTCACGCTTTTTTATTTATACAATTTTGAGGAAAATGTGATAAAAAACGACAAAACGATGTAAAAAATGTGATTTATAACGATAAAATAGCGCGAAAAATGTGATAAAATACACAAAAAAGTGTGAAAAATGTGATTTTATCTCTCGAAATGATGTAAAAAATGTGATAAAATCTTTGTAAGAGGTGATAATATGAGGCTAAAAAGAAAGATAGATGACTATCTATTAGAGTGGAAAGATAGTAAGAATAAAATGCCTTTAATAGTAAATGGTGCACGTCAAATTGGAAAAACTGATGCTATAACTAATTTTGGAAAAAATAATTATAAAAGTTTTATAGAAATTAATTTTGTTTTACAACCTGAATACAAAGATATCTTTGATAAGGGATTTGAAGTAGATAGAGTAATAAAAGATATTACATTAAGAAATGGAAATTTTGAATTTATTCCAGGAGATACATTAATATTTTTTGATGAGATTCAAAGTTATCCAAGCTGTGCTACATCATTAAAAGCTTTTAGAGAAGATGGTAGATTTGACGTTATATGTTCTGGATCTCTTATGGGAATTAACTATGAGGAAATAGAATCCAATAGTGTTGGAAATAAGATTGATTATACAATGCGTTCTTTAGACTTTGAAGAGTTTTTGTGGGCTAAAGGAATAACTAAAGAGCAAATAGAAGATTTATATGAATGTATGAAAAATGTAGAACCTTTATCAAAAGTACAATACGATGTTATTATGGAAGCATTTCAAGAATATATGATAGTTGGAGGTATGCCTTTAATTGTAAAAACATTTGTTGAAAATAATACATATAATGGCATATTAGAATTGCAAAGACAAATTATACTAGACTATGAAGAAGATATTACTAAATATGCAGGAGGACTTGATAAAACAAAGATCTTAAATGCGTACAGAAAAATACCAGTGTTTTTGGGAAATGAAAACAAGAAATTTCAAATCACTAAATTATCACAAGGTGCAAGAAATAGAGAATATGTAGGTGTTATTGAATGGCTTAAAAATGCTGGAATTGTTAATGTATGTTATTGCTTAGATCAAGTTGCTCTTCCACTTAAAGGAAATTATAATCCGGATAATTACAGATTATATTTTGGAGATCCAGGATTATTGATTGCATCATTAGATGAAGAGTCTCAATATGATCTTAGAAATAATAAAAATTTTAACACTTATAAAGGTGCTATATATGAAAATGTTATAGCAGATATTTTGGTAAAAGAAGGATATGATTTGTATTTCTATAAAGATGAAGCAGGAAGATTAGAAATGAATTTTTTTGTAAGAGACATTGAAAGCTTAATACCTGTTGAAGTTAAGGCAAGTGATAATAGTACTGTTTCACTTAATAAGCTTATAGATAGTGTAAAATATAAAGACATCAAATATGGAATTAAATTATGTAATAAAAATATTGGTTTTAATAATAAATTTTATACATTCCCATATTGTTTAGCTTTTATGGTTAAGAGATTTTTAAAAGAGAAAAATGGAATAACAGATTAATTGGTTGAAAGAGATATGCTTTAAAAGGTATATCTCTTTTTGTATCTTTAAACTTATTTTAATTTATGATATAATAACGCATGAATTTAAAAAAGTTAAAAAGGATGTTTATGAAGAGTATAGAGGATTTAGCGGCAGATAAAATATATGAACTTGTAAATTATTTGCTTGCAAAAAAAATAAAACCAGATATTAGTTTAGATTCAGTAAGAAACCTAACAGAAGAACAAATAGATTTATTAAAATCAAAACTTGGGATAGAGGCAGTTATATTAGACATAGATGAAACAGTAAGAAAAGAAATGAAAGCTATTCCAAAGTGTAATGAAGAATGGCTTGATATGTTAAAGTCTAAACTTAAAGTAATAGTTGTTTCAAATGGAGTAGATAGAGGAGTAGAAGATTTCTTAAAATTAAAAGGAATTGATTATATTGGATTTGCTCATAAACCACTTAAGAAAAACTTTATAAAAGCTTGTGAAAAATTGGATGTTAATCCAGAAAATGTTTTAGTAATTGGTGATAGCTTATGGAGTGACATTTATGGTGGTAAGAGAAACAAAATGAAAACTGCATTAGTAAAACGAGTTGAAGAAGATGAAGTAGAAAAATAAAAAGAAAGAAGAGATAGTTTTGAGAGAGAATAAAGTGTTATATGGACTATGCAAAATTATATATAGTTCACTTATAAAAATTTTATATAATCCAAAAGTATATGGAAAAGAAAATATACCAAATGATGGTGCTTTAATTTTTGCAGGAAATCATAGACATGCATTTGATCCAGTTGTTGTAATGAGCCAAACTAAAAGAGTTGTTCATTATATGGCAAAAGAATCTCTTTTTAAAGGAATCCATGGATTAATATTTAAATCAATTGGACTTATAAAAGTATATAGGACAAAGAATAATCCTGTGGCACTTGTTGAAGCAGAAAATGTTTTAAAACAAAATGGTACAATTGGAATTTTTCCAGAAGGAACAAGAAATAAAACAGAAGAAGATTTGCTAAGATTTAAACATGGTGCTGTTGTAATCGCTAAAAACACAAATAGTAAGATAGTACCTTTTTATATAAATGGAAAATATAAAGTATTTAGAAAAGGTTTAGAAATTCACTTTGGAAAGCCTATTGATGTTAGTAATATGACAGTTGATGAGGCAAATGACTACTTAAGAAATGAAGTTTTAAAATTAATCAGAAAGTAGGAAAAAGTATGAAATATATATTTATTGTAAATGAAGGTGCAGGAAAAGGTAAATCTAAAAAAATAGTTCCTAAGATTGAAGAAGTTTGTAAATCAAGAAATTATGATTATGAAATTAGATTCATAACTAAAGAAATGTCAGGTGAAGCAATTGCTAGAGAATATAGAAATGAGTCAAATGTTATATATGTTGTAGGTGGAGATGGAACTTTAGCAAAAACTCTTCCAGGACTAGTTGGAACAAAAAACAAGCTTGGTATTATACCATCAGGTTCTGGAAACGATACATATAGAACAATTCAAACAATGGAAGATGGAGAGCAATTAATAGATTTAGGTAAAATTAATGATACATATTTTATTAATGTTGCATGTACTGGAATTGATGCAGAAGTAGCTAATAACTTAGATTTATTTAGAAATACTATTGTGCCATCAAGCCAACTTTATACAGTAAGTATTTTTTATACATTTGCTAAATTTAAGTTTAAGAAAATTAGATTAGAAACAAAAATTAAAACTATAGATACAGATTATACAATATTAAGTATTTGTAATGGTTCTTATTATGGAGGAGGATATAAAATTGCTCCAAAATCAAGATTAACAGATGGACTATTAGATATTTATTATGCAGAGAAGATGTCTAAACTTAAAATAATTCCTTTAATACTTAAACTTAAAAAAGGAAAACATGAAGGAAAAAGACGTATTCATAAGTTTAGATGTGATAAAGCAAAAATTACATTTGAAGAAGAGATAGTATTTAATGTAGACGGAGAAAAACTTGCGGGGAAAGAATTTGATATACAAGTAATTAATAAAGCGATTACTTTATACAATGATAAAAAGTTTGTAGAAGAAATTTTAAGTTAAGCTAAAAGCCAGTGATTTATTCACTGGCTATTTTTTATATATTAATTTTCATTGGAGTAAATCTTATTCCATCTTTAATAGTTTCTTTAGCTGTATCAATAAAACCAAGTTTATGATAAAACGCTACTGCATAGCAAGATGAATTTACCGTTATTTCGCGTGAGAATGAATTTAAACAAGAAATTTTTATTATATTATATAACTTGCTTGCTAGACCTTTTTTGTGATGCATTTTATCGATAAAAAGCAAGCAAATATGATTTGGATTTCTTAAGCCGATTACTCCTATAATTTTACCATCTAAAAAGCATCCATAAAGAGTGATTTCATTATTTAATAATTTGTTTTTAATATTATCTTTATCAATAAATTTATAAAATGAATTTATTCCTTCTTCTGTATAAAAAGGGCTTTCAAATTCATCAAAAACTTTCTTTACAAGATCCATTGCTTCAGAAATATGAGATTCGTTTAACTTATCAAAAATATAATTATCCATACTAATTCTCGCTTTACTTTTTTATAAATTTAATTTACTACAATAAAGAACAATATTCAATATTAAGGTTTAATATTATTCAAAAATATGTTATAATAAAAGAGTATAATAAGAATAAAAAAATTATGGAGGCGCTATGGACATTAAACCAATAGTTGATTCATATAGAAGAGAAGATACTAGAGACTTAATAGATAAAATAGGTAGAATATGTAAGGCACAATGTGGTAAATGGGATATGGGTATTGATGATAGTACAAAAGAGCTAACACAAATGCTTATATACGAGTATTCAACATCACTTGAGAAAATTACAGGTGGAAAATTATCTGCTGAATTTGTTATAAAAAAATTAACTGAAAATATGGGTGTTTTAAGATATGGTGATTTCAAAAGAAAAGTTGATGATCACATTAAGTATGATAATTTATCTGTAACATCTAAAGAATATAAATTAGCAACAAGAGTACATAGAAAATTTGGTGCTCATCAAGTTACATATAATGATGAAACAGGAAGACCACAATTTAGTGTCGTATTATTTGATGATAAACAAACAATGAAAACAAGAGATGGAGTTTGTCATAATCTTCACGGAATAGATTTATCTGATTTAGATGGTATTAGACATACAATGTTCCATGAATGGACTCATATTTTAGAGAAATCATTCGTAAAAGCAAGTAGTTTGAAAAAAGAAGATATCATTTATCAAGATGGAGATTCTACATACATTAATGCTTGTGTTAGTCCTGATTTGAGTATGGAAGAATATAAAGCATTTATAGGTAGTGTTGATGATATATTAGCTTCTCATCAAGAAGTATTATTTGGTGGTATTTCAACAATAGAGATAAATGAAAAGAAAAGTCCAACAAGAAGAATAATGCATAATCAAATTAGTGAAGGTGCAACAGAATATATTGCTCTTTTAGTAATGGATACTCTAGGATTAGAAGTGAAAGATAAAGATAGATATTTAGAACAAAGAAAAATGGTGGAAAAAGTATTTACATCTATAGGTAAAGAAAAAGCTATTACTGATTATTTAACTTCATCAAATAAACTCATAACTTTAATGCAATCTAAGAGATTTGATGGAAAAAACATGCTTCACGCAGCAGATTCGTTTGTAACTAGACTTGGAAAAACAGAATCATTTTTCCACAGTAGAAGCACAAAAAGTGGAAAACCCAAAGAAGAATTTGATGCTATTAAAGGCAAGATTATGGAATTTTGGAAACTTGGAAAAATTCCATCAGAAGAAGATGTTGATGAATTCTTTACAGATGTAAAAGAACATATTGTTTTTTCAAACGATGTATCAGAACAGTTAGGTAGGGGATATATAAGAAGAGCTTTAAGATATCCAAGTGATATGCTTGAATTTAGAAAAGCTTTAGATAGAGAATTTCCAGGAATAGAACCGCTAAAAACAACGGATGATTCAGAAAGTGAATATGGTGATTAATAGTAAAATATAAAAAAAGTAGGTCGCGTGATGCGACCTACTTTTTTGTGTGTTGCGCTTGAGTTTAAGAAATCTCTTTATACAGAAGCGAGTCAGTGCTGAAACGAACTGAACCTTCAGACCAGGAATCCCATGGTGCTTCACCATCGAGAGTTTTCAGCTGTTCTGAGAAGTACAGCGAGTTAGAGTCCGTGTAGCGAACAATAACAGTGTTGAAAGTCAAACGGGTGGTGTTGAAAAGCAACAAAATGTCCCCGGTATGGAAATCTTCGGGATTGGCCTCGGTTAAAGGCTTAAAATTGATCTCCCGAAGGTAAGTCGGTAAGTAAGTGACAGCAGGCTGGAAACCCATGAAAGGTACTGACGTTTTCGACATATGGATGCCTCCTTTTTTAGTGCTAACTATTATTATATCAGAAAAAGGGGCAAAAGTCAAAAAATATGGAGTAAATGAGGCTTTTTAAAAGATATAGAATAAAAAAGAAAGATAGTACTAGGTCTATTTGCTCAGTAAAGACCAAAGTACTATCTTTTAGAAATATGAAGAAATCTATATTATTCGCCGAAAACAGCGATATAATCTTTTTTGAATTTTTCAATTCCAGCATCAGTTAAAGGATGTTTTAAACATTGTTCAATAACTTTAAATGGAACTGTTGCGATATCTGCACCTGCTTTAGCACAATCAATTATATGAATTGGGTTTCTAACACTTGCACAGATGATTTCACAATCAATATTTTGCATTGCAAAGATTTCAGAAATTGTTCTTATTAAATCAATTCCTGGAGTTGCAATATCATCTAATCTTCCAAGGAATGGAGATACATAAGTTGCACCAGCTTTTGCAGCAAATAATGCTTGAGTAGCATTAAATATTAAAGTAACGTTTGTTTTAATTCCTTCAGCTGAAAGAACTTTTACAGCTTTTAATCCTTCCATTGTCATAGGAATTTTAACTACCATGTTTTTATGAATTGCTGCGATTTCTCTTGCTTCTTTTATCATATCTTCAGCAGTTACTGTTGTTGCTTTAACTTCTCCACTAATAGGTCCATCTACAATAGATGTAATTTCTTTAATTACTTTATTAAAGTCTCTTCCTTCTTTAGCAATTAATGATGGGTTTGTAGTTACACCACATATAATTCCCATATCATTTGCTTTTCTAATTTCGTCTACGTTTGCTGTGTCTATAAAAAATTTCATCTTAAAACCTCCTTAAATGATTTTGTATTTTTAATGTAGTTAGATAATATAATTAAATAAAAGAGAAATTATGAAAGAAATATAAATTTTGTGTGAATTATTTTTAAGACGTAAAAGCATGGATTTTAAAGGCGTTTAAAGAATTAGAAATTTTTAAATTGTTTTAAAATAAGTTTTTTGTGATAAAAATGAATGAAAGGCAGCGGAAGTCCGCTGCCTTTCTCGGCTTAGCTTAAGAATACTTTTCCATTAGGATAGCGAAAGCTTCATCGATGTCAGGCTGAGTAGAGTCGAGAACACACACCTCAACACCTGCTTCTTCGAGAACCTCCAGCAGAGGATAGGTCTGTGTGTCGTAGACGTCGAGTCTCTTCAGGACTGTTTCATCTTCGTCGTCAGCTCTGCGGCTAACTTTGCCACCACACTTGTCACAGATACCGGGAACCTGAGTAGGCTTGTAGTCGTTCAGGGTATATGCTTCGTTGCACTTTTCACATACTACGCGATCACGTGCTCTCTGGAGAATTACTTCTCTAGGAGCGGTCAGTTCGATCACAACGGTAGGAACTAGATCTGCATCGATCATAGTCTTTGCCTGAGCAACAGTACGGGGATATCCGTTCATGATGAGGTTAACGTCAGCGTTCTTGATGCCGTTTATAACGACCTCGTTGATGATTTCGTCAGGAACGAGTCCGCCAGAAACCATGTAGGGTTCAGCTTTGAGTCCGAGCTCAGTGCCAGAAGCAACTTCTTTTCTCAGCAGATTGCCGATGGAGAAGAGTTCGTACTCACCATCCCGTTCCGCAAGGAACTTGCTTAGCCGGGTGTCTTTACCAACACCGGGCATTCCAAAAATTACAAATGTGCTTTTCATTTTGGGTAACCCTCCTTCAAATGTCAATTTCTTAAAAAGCTTTTCAATTATAACACAAAACATAGCCATTTTCAAGCCATACAAGATTATATAAATCTTTCCTTGATTTTAATCAAATCTATGATAGAATTGAATTGGTGATATAATGGATGATTTTAATAGAGATTTGGAAAGATTAAAGCTTAGTTATCAGACAGGTAAAATTGATGAAGAGACTTATAGAGCAGAACTTAGGAAATTTACTGATAATGATCTTTCTGAAGATGGAATAGAGCAAAAAAATACTAAAATTAAAAAAGAAAAAATGTTTAAAATTTTGGAATTCCTAAAAAGCTTTTGGTTACAGATTATCATAATACTTTTACTTATTATGATTGTTTGTAAGGTTACGGCATTTAAAGAATATGAACTTGTAGTAAGTTTCGATAGTCTTCCAGAACCAATACAATCAGACTTATTAGGTGGAAAGATAGAGACAAATTTTCTTACTAAAAAATTCGATATTATTTATGGGGCAGAATATACAATTTATGGTAGAGTTGTAGGAACTAGAACATTTATGCCGTTTAATGCAAGGGATTCAATATCTCCAATGGATATAGCATTATCATGGGGATTTGCAGCTCAAGATAGATATGACCAAAGAGTTACATACACATCGTTAATAAGTAGATTTTTAAAATATTGGGTTGAAGATGTATCTTATTTTAAAGATGTTGGAGGAATGAAGGGACTAGGAAATCATATATCTAATAATCACGTAATTCCTGCTGATAGTAAAGTAAGAACTTTATTTAAAAAAATAAAAGTAGATGACTTTATTAAACTGGAAGGTTTTTTAGTAACAGTACAAGATCCAACTACAGGAGAGAAAATCTTAAATTCAAGTTCAGTAAGATACGATAGTGGTGGTGGAGCATGTGAAGTAATGTATGTTACAAACGTTAAATGGTTAAAAGAAGATAGTTAAGATCTAATTTTAAAAGTAAGGCTTAGATGAAATAATCTAGGCCTTTTTTGTATATAAATCAATGTTTTTATGCGTAAATTATTGACATTATAAAGATATGATGGTAAAATGTTAACCGAAGTTAACAAAAAGGAGAGAGTATGATTTCTAAAGCATTAGAAGAATATATCAAAGCAATGTATGTTTTAAATAAACAAAAGGGTGAAATAAGAGTAACTGATATTGCTGAAAAAATGAAATGTTCTAAAGCAAGTGTTACAAAATCTTTGAATAGTTTAAAAGATAAAAATCTAGTAAACTATGAAGCTTATGGAAAAATTGAGCTTACTAAAGAGGGAACAGAGATAGCACAAAGAGCTTTGGAAGCATATGATATTGTTTATTTGTTTTTTAATAAACTTCTTGAACTTGATGAAGAAAAAGCTAAAAAAGAAGCAGAAAGTGTTAATAAGGTTTTAAGTGATGAATCATTAAACCTTATGGCAAGATATGTTCATAATGAGCTTGGACTTTCAAATTTAGATTGTAGATATGATTTAAATGATAAAAAGTGTAGAGATTGTGTAAAAAGAAATATAGATAAACTAGAGGTAAATTAAGGAGAAAACAAGATGTTAGAATTAAAAGATATTTGTTTCGAAAGAGATGGAAAGAAAATACTTGATAATGTTAGTTTAACAATAGATGATAAAAAGTTTGTAGCTATTACTGGTCCAAATGGTGGAGGTAAATCTACTATTGCAAAAATTATAATGGGAATTGAAAAACCAGATTCAGGTAAAATTTTATTTAATGGTGAAGATATTACAGATGCCTCAATCTCAGAAAGAGCAAATAAAGGAATTGGGTTTGCATTTCAACAACCAGTTAAATTTAAAGGAATAACAGTTGGAGACTTATTAGAATTATCTGTAGGTAGAAAAGTTAAACTTGCAGATTATTGCGATATTTTATCTTCAGTTGGATTATGTCCAAAGGACTATGTAAAAAGAGAAATAAATTCATCACTTTCTGGTGGAGAGTTAAAAAGAATAGAGATTGCAACAGTAGTTGCAAGAGGTACAAACTTATCTATTTTTGACGAACCAGAAGCTGGTATAGATTTATGGAGCTTTAATAACCTAATTGAAGTTTTTGAAAATATGTCAAAAGAAATTCAAGGTTCTATTGTTATAATTTCACATCAAGAAAGAATATTAAATATTGCTGACGAAGTTATATTAGTTGAAAAAGGTAAAGTTAAACAAGTTGGTAAAAAAGATGAAATTCTTCCAAGTTTACTTTCTTCAACAGCAAGAGCTTGTTCTAAAGTAAAGGAGGCAAACTAATATGGCAGAATTAAATGAAACAGAGCAAAAATTATTAAATAAAATAATTGATAAGCATGAATTTAGTGATGGTGCATACAATATTAGAGAAAATGGTAAAGGCGTTTCAAGACAAACAACAAAAAACATTAATATTGTTAATAAAAAAGATAAACCAGGTATTGATATTATTGTTAAAGAAGGTACTAAAAAAGAATTCGTACATATTCCTGTTATGATAACAAAATCAGGAGTAGAAGATTTAGTATACAATGATTTTTATATTGGAAAAGATGCAGATATTACTATAATTGCAGGATGTGGTATTCATAACGATCATCATGCACTTTCAAGACACGATGGAATTCATTCGTTTTATTTAGAAGAAGGAGCTAAAGTAAAATATATTGAAAAACATTATGGAGAAGGTGAAGGAACTGGAGAAAAAATCTTAAATCCAGTAACTAATGTATATCTAAAAAAAGGAGCAACACTTGAAATGGATTCTGTTCAAATAGAAGGTGTTGATTCAACAGTTAGAGAAACATATGGAGAACTAGATGAAGATACAAACTTCACTGTTTCTGAAAAGATAATGACTCATGGGAAACAATATGCAAAGACAGTATTTAGTGTAAAATTAAATGGTAAAAATGCAAGTACTCATGTTATTTCAAGAAGTGTTGCAAAAGATGAATCATTCCAAGAATTTTATTCAAATGTAGAAGGTAATACAGATTGTTATGGTCATGTTGAATGTGATGCTATTATTATGGATAAAGGAAGAGTAAAAGCTGTTCCAGAAATTCAAGCAAATAGTATTGATGCTCGTTTAGTACACGAAGCTGCAATTGGAAAAATAGCAGGAGAACAATTAACAAAATTAATGACTCTTGGTCTTTCAGAAAAAGAAGCTGAAGCTAAGATTGTTAAAGGATTTTTAAAATAAAAGGTAGCTGGGAAAAATCCCAGCTATTTTTATGTATAAAAAGGAAAAAGGCCTTAAGTGCAATTTATTGCAATCTTAAGGTCTTTAAAGTTGTTTGAGGTCGATTAGTAATGAGAGACATGTCTGGCATTATCTGTTACAATAACAGCCAGGACATTGACAGTTACAATTGCATGCACTCGGGAGAATTACGTCTTCAACGTAACCATCATAGGCGACATAGTCGATAGAAACATAACCGATGGTTCCATCAGAAATATCCTTGACACGGATGTAGCCATTTTTGACGGTAGGATCAACAATCTCTACGAGTTCGCCATTGTACAAGTACTTGAGTCGGTAACCTTTACGAGAGGGCTTCTTGCGAAGGTTGAGCTTCTTATCAGAAGTAACCACCAAGGTGGCGCCTTCATAGTAGAAAGTTTCTTCGCTGGAAGAAAAAATCTCATCGTAGGAAACTTCCTCGTCAGGCTCGTAAGTGAAGTTGGGGACCACGGGAGTGGTTTGATTCCCAAGAGATTCGAAAGCCAAGTACTCGCCGTAGACGTAGCATTCAAGTCCGGTTTCATCAACACGAACATGATAGTAACCGTTGCGGTCGATTTCACTGAGAATGGTGACGGTCTTTCCAGAAGCAAGCTTACCAATGATTTCACCCTGAGGCTCACGCCTGAGGTTGAGTTTGGAAGCATTGACGACGCGCGCAGTAGAATAAAGAGGCAAGCTCTCGTTTGCTGCTGCAACAGTGGTAGCCGTGATGGTGATGATCAAGATGATACAAATCACCAAAGTAAACATTCTGCCAAAAATCCGTTCCGCCTTCATATTCATACCTCCTAAATATATAGTTGCGAGAACTACTTATATTTTACCATAAAAATGACAAAAAGTAAAGTTTTATGGTAACTTGAGGGCTTAAGCAGTTGACATAACTATATAAAATGTGGTATAATGATTTTGTAAGGGAGTAATTACCATTAAAAAATGGAACAGTATCAACAATGGCGGATACAAAACCTGGTACTGTTTTAAAATATGAGACTTACTAGCAGTTTTGCTAAATAAGTCTCACTTTGTTCATAAATATATTCTAAAGTTAGACATATTTGGCAAACGCTAAATATGTTTTTTTAATAAAAGGAGGAATTTATTATGAACAATGATCTAGATGAAACTACACAAAGAGCTGTATCAGATAACTCTTATATAGCTAGATTAAAAAGAACAAAGAAACAAGAGGTTTTAGACATAATTGATGCAATTCAATATGAAAACAGATATGGAACATCAGCAATGATGGGACCATATACAGCATCAGAAACAGAAAGAGAGTATAGAAAACTTTTAGATGCTCTTAGTAGTGTACCTGGATTAACAAATGATGAAATAATTGAACTTACAGAAATTATTAATAAAGCAATATCTGAAATACCGAAAACAGAAAAAGCTAAAGAAGATGATTACATTCAATATGAAGAAAGAAAAGAAGCTGCTTTTGAAAGAGCAAAAGCTAGATTTGGATCTTTAAGTAAAGCGAAACAATTAAAACTTCGTTTAGCTGGAAAAGCTCCAGAAAATATTGATAAAGATTGGACTAGTATTGAAAAACTTGAAGAGATGTATAGAGATTAATAAATAAAGATAAAATTTAAGGAAAGGTGATTAAGATGGAAGTATATAGGAACTTGATTGATACTTTCTCTAAACTTGATAAAGATATCAAAAGAGAAGAAATCAAAAAAGAGTGCCAAGAGACTTTAATTGTTCTCGAGAAGTTATGTCGTGATAAAAAGATTAAGTCAGAAACACTTCTTCATGAACAAATGAATAACTTAGATGTAATAAATAGTTCTGAAGAAGACTGTTTAAATGCCATCTATAGTTACATTATAGCAATTGAAGAAAAGCTAGGAAGTTATTTTGGAAATAATTAGTTACAAATGGATAAAGGGGGTTGTTATATTATGGATAATATTAATGACTTAACAAATAATTTAAAAGATTCAGTTGATAGAGTTAAAAACGCATCTGAAGCTAGAAAAGAATATGCTAAGAAAATAATTGATGGTATTATGACTTCTCCAAAGGGAAGATTGTATATAAAAAATGTGCCAGAATATCAAGAATATTTAACATTAAGAAAAGATCCTTCAAGAGAAGGTGCTAAGTATGAATTTTGCGTTGTTAGTGCTATGAAAAATCCTGATACAGGATTTACTGAAGGAAGAGAATATAATTTTTTAGATCCGGCTTCTTTTATAGAAACTGTAGATGAAAATAGAGCTATTTTAGATAGTGAACTTGTTAATGCAGATAACTATCAAAGAGTAAAAGAAAGTGGTTTAAATACTGATGCTTCAAAAGAGACTGAAAGTGAATCACAAAAAGCTAAAAGAGAAATGAAAGAACGTATAGGTCAAATGAAGACTGTACCAGATTATAAAAAGCAAAGGGTATATGATGTACTTGATGCTATTGAAAATCATGGTAAAGTTAAAGCTTCAGAACAAGGAGATGTCTATGAACATTTAGCTTTAAGAAAAATGGATGGTTTGTATAGATATTGTATATCTAAAAAAGTTGTTGATTCATATAGTGGTGCAACAATGGTTCGTGATTATATTCCATTAAATTCTAAAACTTTAGTTGCTTATGTTGAAGAAAATAGAAAAGTAATAGATAAAGAAGTAAAAAGATTACAAGCCTTAGATGCTAGATAATAGCTAAAAAAAGTAATATAAAAATGAAGACTGTAGAGTTTTTAAAACTTTGCAGTCTTTTTTTGACTAAAAGATAAAGTTGTCATTGCCTTTAAGAGTTTTCCATGTTATAATGCAGTCTGGAATAACATGGTTATTTCAGGTAACACTGCAAGTTTGCTGAAATTTTGGCATTCTTGTATATCCTTATGTCTCTCTAAAAAGGAGGTTATTTTTTGTTAAGAGAGATGATCGTAACTTTAGTAACTGTTGGACAATGAAAGGAGTGTTTTAGTATGCCTTATACTATCAACCTGACGACACTCAAATCTCATTATAGAGACGCTGCACGGACCCTTTACAACAAGGAATTGAGTCAGCTTTCTCCTCATGAGATTAACGGTGTCATCGCAAACGTGGTGAAGAACAAAGTAATTTGTAATAGCTGGGAATACTCTCAGAATCTGTATTCTCAGCAGAGAATTGCTATTTACTTCTCCATCGAATTCCTCATTGGTCGTGTTGTGCTCGATGCACTGAATAACACTGGCCTTTTGGAGGAAACCAGAAAGATTTTTGAAGAAGAAGGAATCGATATCAACTGCCTGGAGGCTGTTGACGATCCTGCACTCGGCAATGGTGGCCTCGGTCGTCTTGCTGCCTGCTTCATTGAATCTGCTGCTACTTTGGGAATCCCGCTTTACGGCGTTGGACTTTTCTACAAGTACGGTTTGTTCAAGCAGGCATTTGACGAAAACGGCTGGCAGATTGCCAAAAGTGATGACTGGACTGCTGGAGGAATTGATCCTTGGTTTGAAGGTCATGAAGACGAATACGAAATCGTAGAATTCCAGGATACCAGGGTTAAAGCTGTTCCTTACGTGATGCCGGTTGTTGGTTACAAGACTAACGCGTTCCCGCTCACTCTTTGGAAAGCTGAACCTATCGAAGGACAGACCAACGCATCTGCTGCAGCAATCTCTGACTGGCTGTATCCGAGCGATGGTGACGATGATGGTAAGATCCTCAGAATCCGTCAGGAATATTTCTTTGTTAGTGCAATGCTTCAGAGAATTTTCCGAATCCACAAAGAAAAGCATGGTACTCTTGATAACATCGGAGATTACTATTATTTCCAGATGAACGATACCCATCCGGTATTCGGTTGTTTGGAATTTATTAGACTCCTGAAACTTGAGGGTTATACGTTTGATCGTGCGTTTGAGATGGCAAGAGATTGTTTTGCTTATACTAATCACACGATTATGCCGGAAGCCCTTGAGAAGTGGAATATTTTGCTTTTCAAGAACCTGCTGCCTAACGTCTTTAAGGTAGTTGAAGAAATTAATCAGAAGCTCATTGATGAACTCAAGAGAGAAGATTATTTCTGCAACACCCGAATGGAAAATGGGCGCTATGTTAAGGATCCCGCATGGGACAGAATCAATCCGTATGAAATGTTCCAGGGGGGATACGTTCATATGAGCCGTATCGCATGCTATGTCGGTCGCAAGATCAATGGCGTTGCATCGGTTCACACGGAAATTATCAAGAAGGATCTTTTGAGCATTTGGAATGCTCGCTATCCTTGGAAGTTCAATAACAAGACTAACGGCGTTACTCCTAGACGTTGGCTGAGACTGGCTAATCCGGATCTGGCTGCGTTCTTGGACAAGTATGTTGGTCCTGAATGGACTACCGACATGACTCTGCTCGAAGGACTTGAGCAGTACAAAAACGACAGGGAAGTCCTTGCAGAATTCGCAGCTGCGAAGTTTGAAGCCAAGAAACGTTTGGCAGCCTACATCGAAGAGAAGGAAGGTATCTATGTAGATCCTACCAGTATTTTCGACTGTCAGGTTAAGAGAATCCATGAGTATAAGCGTCAGCTTATGAATGCTCTTAGAATTCTTTACATTTACGACCAGCTTAAGAAGGGTAAACTTCCGAATTTCTACAAGACAACCTTCATCATCGGCGGCAAGGCCGCGTCTTCCTACAAGAAGGCTATCCAGACTATTGCTCTTATTAAGGACATTCAGCAGCTCGTTAATAACGACCCTGATGTTAATGATAAGATGCAGGTTGTGTTCCTTACGAACTTCAATGTTAGCTATGCTGAAAAGGTATATGCTGCTGCCAACTTCTCTGAACAGATTAGTACTGCAGGTACCGAAGCTTCTGGTACCGGTAATATGAAGTTCATGATGAACGGCGCACCTACCATTGGTACTCTTGATGGTGCCAACATTGAGATCGTTGAGGAAGCAAGTTCCAAGAACAACTATATTTTTGGTGCGACAGTTGAAGAACTTAAGCGTATTAAGTCTATCTACAATCACCATACTATCCTCGAATCCAACAAGGAAATGGTAGATCTGCTCGCTTACCTTAAGGGTGAGAGAACGCTCAGAGCTACCTACTGGGATCTCGTGAACACTTTGCTTTACGACGACAAGTATTATGTGATGTATGACCTTGAGTCTTATATCAAGATTTCCCTGAAGGCAATCGCGGACTATGGTTTTGAACAGCAGACTGGAGACCTGACTCATCATACGAGAAAGGCCTTCAAGAACACCGCCCATAGTGGCAAGTTCTCTTCTGACCGTACGATCCTTGAGTATGCCAACGACATTTGGTATATCAAGCCTGTAGAAGTTAACAACTAAATAAGACATAGGAAATCCCGGGGACATTTAGTCCCCGGGATAACTCATTTATAGGGTAAAAACAGGTGATTGAAATATTGATATTAGTTGACATAACATCAAAAATATGATATACTAAACTTGTAAGGGAGTAATAACCATTAAATATGGAATAGCATCAACAAAGGCGGAAACAAAACCTGGTGCTATTTTAAAATATGAGACTTACTAGCAGGTTTGCTAAATAGGTCTCAATTTTTGTATCTAAAATAAATAACCCCAAAAGAAGACGTATTTAGCAGGATGCTAAATATGTTTTTTGTATTTAAAGGAGGAATTTATTATGGATGCAAAAAAAGAATATAAGCCGAATATTTTACAAAGATTATTACTTAGAAAAGAGAATGTTTCAACAGATAGATTAAGAGCGTTTTATAATAAAATGCTTGAATCTGGAAATGTACCTTCAAAACTTAAAGCAAAAGGTGTTATTCCTGAAAGAGCTGCAAGTGATTTTTTACATGCAATTACTTATGCTACAGACTTTGATAACAAAAAAGGTCAATATGTTATTGACCATAGATTTAAAGAAAATGGTAAAGATTGTAGACTTGTTTTAGAACAAGGGTATTTATCTGATTGGGAGATTGCGTATCCTGCTACTAAATTTACAATTGAAAAAGATGGAGAGGTAACTCATCAATCTACAATTGGTGCAAATTTATTTAGAGGTACAGAGCTTGTGCCTGTTATGGAATATGCAAGAATAATGTATGGGGAAGAGACATATGGATATTTAATGGAACTAGCTTGTAGAAAGCTTGAAGTATTACCATATATCCCATGTGATCCATCTTACGATATGCCTCATGAAAGCAGTAAAAGACAATTAATGAGATTTTTAAAGCTTGATAAGACAGCTAGAAAAATTATTAGAGAATATAAAGCTTTAGGAAAAGAAAAAGATAAATATGATAGAAAGAAAAAAGATACTGACATCATTAATGAAGTTAGAATGAATAAATTCGATAAAGAATATAAGGTAAAACCTGAAGCTACAAATGTAATTAATATGCCTGTAAGAAAACCAGTAGATAGAGAAAGAGTTGATGACTAATAATAAACAACTTTGATTTTAGGCCACGCTTAAAGCGTGGTCTTTATTTTGTAAAAAGATTAATTTTAAATATTGAATAAAAAATTTAGTATAGATATAATATTATTAGAAAATTATAAACGAAAGAGGAAAAGGATATGAAAGAAAGAGGAATATTGCTTCCAATTTTCTCTCTTCCAGCAAAATATGGAATTGGTGACTTTGGACATGAAGCTTATGAATTTGTTGATATTCTTAGTGAAAACGGTATTAAATATTGGAACTTGCTTCCAATAAATGCTAATAATAATTTACCATATTCACCAACAAGTTATTATGCTTTGGAAGAAGATTATATATCGCTTGATTTATTAAAAGAAGAAGGATTAATAGAAAATCCAGAGCCAAGAGAAAATAAAGATAGAGCAATTTATGATGATTATAAAGAAAAATATTATAAAGAGGCTTTTTCAAATTTTGAGAAAACAGATGAGTATTATAAATTTATACAAACACCTGAGATTATAGAATATGCTGAATTTATTAAACAAACAAAAGGTGACGAAATAGATTATACTTTGTTTTTACAATATATCCTTTATACTCAATGGATGAAATTAAAAGAGTATGCTAATTCAAAAGGTGTAGAATTTATTGGTGATATGCCGGTATATCCAGTATTTGATTCAGCTGAAACAATGTTCCATCCAGAATGTTTTGAAATGGAAAATGGAGAATTTACTTTTGAGTCAGGAACGCCACCAGATTATTTCAACGAAGATGGACAAAAATGGGGAAATCCAGTATATTCTATTGAACATATGAGAGATGATAATTATAAATATTTAATAAGAAGATTTAAATACTTATTAAAAATGTTTGATAAAATTAGAGTAGATTACTTTAGAGGATATGATTCATTTTTTAGAATTCCAATTGGAAAATCAGGAAAAGAAGGATACTATTATCCAGGTTTAAGTTATCCATTCTTTGATGAATTATTTAAAGATGGAGAAGTTAAAAAAGAAGATTTAATAATTGAAGACTTAGGTGATATTAGAGAAGAAACAATAGCACTGAGAAAACATTATGGATTTACAAGACAAAAAATTCTTCAATTTGCTATTGATTTATCTATTCATTATGATAAAGATAATGTATCTGAAAATGTAGTAATATTTCCAGGAAATCATGACTGCCAAACAATACATGGATGGTATAAAACACTAAGTGATGAAAAAAAAGAAAACTTAAAAGAGTTTTTAAGAAGAAACGAGTGTTATGATATAAATGTTAATATTGGAATAATGCAATATTGTATGAAATGTAAAGCAAAAATTGCAATAATAACAGCTCAAGATATTATTGGTTTAGATGATTCTGCAAGAACAAATATGCCAGGTACAGAATCGGAACTTAATTGGTCATGGAAATTAATAGACTTTAATGATTTTAAAGAAAGAGTAAAAGATTTTAGATAAAAAATATAAAAAGAAAATAATTTAAAGGAGATTTAAAATTAATTTTTAAGTCTCTTTTTTATGCTAAAATAGGCTGTTTAAAAGCTTTAAATTTGAATTAAAGTCTTAAATGTGGTATAATATAATTGGATAGCTTTATGCTAAATTTTTATTTGCCGAAAAAGGCAGGAGGTACATTTATGTGGCGTAAACGGACTTTAAGAGGTATGATTTTCATTGCAACTTTGTTTGCAATTATAGCATCAACATCAGTCCTCGCGTACGCAGCAAACGGATGCAGTTATGATAGCATGAAAGATAATATTACAAAGCATATAAACGAACTGGTAAGCCTTATTGAGGAAAATGATGAATTCGTTGAAGAAGCAACTCAGCCTGTGACAGAAACTGTTATTGAAACTGTTCCTGAAACTACTGAAGCTCTTGAGATTGTATTTACTCCCCTCGTTTATAGACAGACCAGTGAAAACCCACCTGAGCCGGAATTTTTGAGTAACTTTACTTCTGAAGTTCCCGTCTTAGTACAAACCGTCCCTGAGGACGATGACATGGCAATCAATATTAAGGAAATCTTGATTGATGGTACGCAGGTTTATGAGTTCAAAGGTATGGACTTTACAATCCCTTATAATCCCATCGAAAGAGAACCTATGGTCAGTGAATCTGGTTATGTTGAGCAGTATACTGAAGTTCCCCTTTATATTCAGCAATCTTACCCTTACACTAAGTATGGCGGACATGGTACAGTATCCAGTCATGGTTGTGGAATTACAAGTTGTGCTATGGTATATACATATCTTTTAGATAAGCCTATCATGCCTGATGAGCTTGCTGAAGTATATGGTAAGTATAACACTTCTTGCGGTTCTTCCTACACACTTTTTAGCCAGTCTGCTGAAGACCTTGGTTTAGAAGTTGAAATGGTATATAATTGGCAAGACGTAGAAGAAGCCTTAAAGAATGGATGTGTTGTTATTGCGAATGTTCGCTCTGATTCTATCTTTACTACTGGCGGACACTATATTGTATACCGCGGAATCACTGATGATGGTAAAATCCTTGTAAACGACCCCAACATTTACAATTATGGTAAGTGGTCTAGCAATGCACTTAAGGAAGGATTTAAAAATGGATTCGATCCAAAATACTGTAAGTACAGTTTTCCTTGTTGGATTTATTCTCCCAAGGATATTGAAAACGTATCTGAAGCCCAGTAAATTACAAAACGTAAAAACCAAAAAGAAACACCGAAGTTTACTTCGGTGTCTTTTATTTGTATATTTAAATTTTATAATTTTTTATTCTTTATAATGAGTTTCCATTTTATCTAGATAATCTCTGATATTTACTGAAGCTCTATCTATGATTTTATAGTTTGTATATTTTCCATCTTTGTTTTTAAATAATTCTATATATATTTCAAGCTCTTTTAGTTTTAAAGCGTTTGTTGCTTTATAGATAGGATAGATATACTCTTCGTCACTTTCGTCGTAAATTGACTCATTAGGATCGAATACAAAGATATTTCCTTTTATGTCTGCATCATAATTTACTTTTACAACTAAACTTTCTGCTTCTTCTAAATCGAATATTATTTCACATGCATTTAAGTAAGCTTTTTCTACATGGATATTTATAGTATCATTAATATTTGCACTTTCAAATTCAATTAAGTTTTTATTATTTAAAATATGGTTATCTCTAATATAATCTTCAACTACTTTATATTCGTATGTGCTAAAGTCGAAGAATTCTCTTAATATTGTTTCTAATTTATTTATAATGATGCAATCTACTTTTGGTTTGATTGAATCTATAAAACCTTTATCTTCGGATACTATGTAGGCATTTGTATAATCACTTTGTTTTAGGAAATTTACTATGGCAGATATTATCATTGCATCTGGAAATTCTTTTGGTTTTGATGTTTCAAATGGTTTTTCTTTATTGAAGTACCATTTATTTACATCAGCTATATCTAAATATTTTTCACATTCAAGAACCATAATGTTATTTCTTTCGATAAATTCATCAAGCTTTTTTAAGTTTTCTTTTAGTATGCTATCATAAAATTCTTGGTTTAATTTGTTTCTAACGTAGATAGATTTAATATTGTTTTGATCATTATCAATTGATTCTTTAATGTGTTTTTTTAGTTCTTCAATTACTATATTTGGAAGACATACTTCAATGTTAGTATACCTTTTAAGTACTGCTAAAATGTTGTTGCGGTATGTATGTTCAAAGTCGTATTTTTCTTTTCTACCAAATACATTTGTATCTAAGAAAATAATATCTTTTTCCATGCAATCACCTACTTTCCTAAAAAAGTAATTATGAAAAAATAACCATAATATCCTACTTTAATTATACCATTTTTTTGAGTAAAAATCAAAAATTAGAGGATTAAAAAAGAAGAAAAAACATAGAAAATAGATAGGTTTTAATGCTAGTGCTTGAAAAAACGAAGTTTTTGTGATAAAATACACTAACGCTTTTTATTTTAAAAAACAATTTTACACATAATACTTGTGAATATATGTAGACAAATAGAATGGAGTGATGAATATGTGTAGGACATTAGAGAAAGACATCATGAGGAAAAACATTTTCTCACCAGAGGGAAAGTATGGAAATGATTCAAATGAATGGGTGTGTTATGACATCGTTAATTGCTATTCATATGCAATTGGACTATTGTATGACATAGAACATTTGAATCCGGGTGAAATTTCTGGAAAAAGACGTAGAAGGCAATACACCGATGAAGAATTACTTGAAAATGTAAAAAGCGACATGCAAGTCTTAGGAATTACTATGAGAGAATCTACACTTGAAGAAGTTGTTGATGAAAGAAACGCATGGAAGATAGCAGTTATGAATACAGGAGTAATGAATGATGTCACAAGATATGACTATCATTTTTTGAAACAATGTTCTAACGGTAGATGGTATCAAAAAATTCCTTACGACCAATTCCCAACTGAATACGATTCACGAAGTAGGATAATAACAAATCCTGAGGATGCAAAATATCCGTATAACTACCATTTAGTTGGATACTTCGTCATCTGTAAAGTTGAACAAATTTGAGCCGGTTGGCTCTTTTTTGTTGTCTAAAAATATCTATGTGTAAAGCAAAAGAAATATCACCTCTGCTTGTTAGTAGCTAACAAGCAGAGGGTGACATTTCTATAAATTAATTTCATATCCTAGGGGTGACATTTCTATAAAAAAATTTTATCACTTTATGGGGTGACATTATCACAAGTTAATAACAGTTTTCTACCCTTAAAAGTTGACATAAGACGAAAAAGCGTGTATAATAACACTTG
This sequence comes from Candidatus Scatovivens sp., assembly GCA_045602645.1. Taxonomy (GTDB): domain Bacteria; phylum Bacillota; class Clostridia; order TANB77; family CAG-508; genus Scatovivens. The sequence goes on from JAZSBZ010000066.1 coordinate 37,427, forward strand.
TGCATTTTTTAAAATGCAAATAATTTAATAAGGAGATTTACTACATGAAAGAAAAAGACATCACTCGGAATGAAGAGGTAGAAGTAGACGTTAACGTTGATGACTATCTCGCAGCAAAGGGAATCCTGGAAACTA
>JAZSBZ010000067.1:0-14255 GCA_045602645.1 Candidatus Scatovivens sp.
ATAATTATAATGATATTTTGCGAGGAAAGGAGAAAAAATGAATCAAATTTTAGTTTCTGAAAAACTTTATATTACACCAGAACTTAAAAGAAAGAAGAAAATGTATAAAATAGATTTCTTTATTTCTGTATTTTTGGTTTGCATTTTATTCTCTTATTATATATACGCAGAATATGATAAAAACAAAAATGAAGCTGTATCACAAGAAATTCTTTCAAATTTATCATTTGAAGATAATGTAGCAGATGATACAACAATTAAATTTGCAGATAATGCAATAGTTGTTATTTTAAATACAGAAGATCCGTTTGAAGTTGTTTATTCAGAGCCAGTGCCTGAAGTAAATCCAGAAGATAATATTGAATGGCTTGAAACAAGAAGTGGACAAAGATATTATGCTCTAGCAAGAGTTAATATTCCATCAATAGATTGTGATTATCCTGTATTAAATGAAACAACAGATGAACTTTTAAAAATTGCTCCAACAAAATTCCATGGAGCAGAACCAAACGAAGTTGGTAATTTCTGTATAGTAGGACATAATTATAGATCAGATAAATTCTTTAGTCATGTTCCGGATATACCACTTGGAGAAATAATAGAAATAACAGATTTATCAGGAAGAACTTTAAAATACAAAATCTATGATAAGTATGTTGTAGTTCCAGAAGATACATCTTGTACAACTCAAAGAACTAATGGATTAAAAGAAATTACTTTAATTACATGTACAGATGACAGTAAAAAGAGGGTTATTGTTAAAGCAAGAGAGTATCAAGAATAGTAAGATAATATAGTGAAAAATATATTGCTGTGGTTTAATAAAAAACTACAGCAATTTTTTTGTCAAAAATAAAATAGGAATTATTCTCGTTTTTTCTCTCGAATATTGAAAAAAGGGAATGAATTTTTGATAAACATAAAAAAATGTATTTAAAAAGTAATAAATTTGAAATACAAAAACGCTTAATCGTTGATACAGGCAACTTACAAAAATTAACAAATTTTTACAAGAAAAAATAACCTAAAAAGTAACTTTCAAAAAAAGGCTCAACAATAGATGTTACAAGGTTTTGGAAACATAAAAACAATGCGTTTGACATTATTTTTTTACGTGCTAAAATAAGTACAGAATTGAGTTACAAATGATGAAAAATTTAAGTGGTAAATATAAGTTCTAAAGTGGGGGTCAAAAAATGAAAGTAATCAAAAGAGACGGAAGAAAAGTAGATTATGATAGCGACAAAATAGTAATTGCTATTAGTAAGGCAAACAGAGATGTTGGAGGGAAAGATAAAGTTTCAAGATCATCAATTGAATTTATCACAAAATACATAGAAGGATTAAATAAACCAACTATGCATGTTGAAGAAATCCAAGATATCATCGAACGTAAATTAATGGAGTTTGGAAAATTTGCACTTGCTAAAAAATATATTCTATATAGAGAGAGACATGCTATGCTTCGTCAAGCTAACTCAACAGATGAAAGTATTATGTCTTTAGTTAGAAATGCTAATAAAGAAGCAATGGAAGAAAACAGCAATAAAAATGCAGTTTTAATTTCAACACAAAGAGATTTAATTGCTGGAGAATGTTCTAAAGACTTAGCAGATAGAATTATGCTTCCAGATAGAATTGTTAAAGCACATAATGATGGAATTCTACATTTCCACGATAAAGATTACTTTGTTCAACCAATGCATAACTGTTGTCTAGTTAATATAGGAGATATGCTAGATAATGGAACAGTTATGAATGGAAAAATGATTGAAAGTCCAAAAAGTTTCCAAGTTGCATGTACTGTTATGACACAAATTATAGCAGCTGTTGCAAGTAGCCAATACGGTGGACAATCAGTTGACATTCGCCATTTAGGAAAATATTTAAGAAAAACATACGATAAAATCTATAAAAGAAGATTTTTAGGATATATAGAAAAAGGCTTTTCTAAAGAAGAAGCTGATCAAAGAGCAAAAGAAGATGCGGTTGAAAGAAGACAAGAAGACTTAGCTTCTGGAGTTCAAACAATACAATACCAAATCAATACATTGATGACAACAAATGGACAAAGCCCATTCGTTACAATATTCATGTATTTAGATGCAAATGATGAATATGTTGAAGAAAATGCAATGATTATTGAAGAAATCTTAAATCAAAGATTACAAGGTATTAAAAATGAAAAAGGTGTATATGTAACACCAGCATTCCCAAAATTAATATATGTGCTTGATGAACATAATTGCTTAAAAGGTGGTAAATATGATTATTTAACAAAACTTGCAGTTAAATGCTCATCTAAGAGATTATATCCTGATTATATCTCAGCAAAAATTATGAGAGAAAACTATGAAGGAAATGTATTTAGTCCAATGGGATGCAGAAGTTTCTTATCACCATGGAAAAATGAAAAAGGAGAATATGTATTCGAATCAAGATTTAACCAAGGTGTTGTTAGTATTAACTTACCTCAAATTGGTATCATTGCTAATGGTGATGAAGATAAATTCTGGAAATTATTCGATGAAAGATTACAATTATGCTTTGATGCATTAATGTGTAGACACAATGCTTTACTTGGAACACTTTCAGATGCTTCTCCAATTCACTGGCAATATGGAGCTATAGCAAGACTTGAAAAAGGTGAAACAATTGATAAATTATTAAATTCATGTTTCTCAACAATATCGCTTGGATATATTGGAATTTATGAATTGACAAAATTAATGAAAGGTGTAAGCCATACAGATCCAGCTGGTGAAGAATTCTCTGTAAGAGTTATGAAACATATGAGAGAAACTGTAAACAAATGGAAAGAAGAAACAGGACTTGGATTTGCATTATATGGAACACCAGCAGAAAGTTTATGCTATAGATTTGCTAGAGTTGATAAAGAGAAATTTGGAGACATCGAAGATGTTACAGATAAAGGATATTATACAAATTCATACCATGTTGATGTTAGAGAGAAAATAAATGCATTTGCTAAATTAAAATTTGAAAGCAAATATCAACCAATCTCATCAGGTGGAGCTATTTCATATGTTGAAATACCAAATATGAAAAATAATCTTGAAGCATTAGAAGAAATCGTAAAATTTATTTATGATAATATTCAATATGCTGAATTTAATACAAAATCAGATTACTGTCACATTTGTGGATATGATGGAGAAATTTTAATTAATGATGACAATGAATGGGAATGTCCACAATGCGGTAATAAAGACCACGCAAAAATGAACGTTACAAGAAGAACATGTGGTTACTTAGGAGAAAACTTCTGGAATGTTGGAAAAACAAAAGAAATTAAATCAAGAGTACTACATATTTAGAAAATACAATAGATAAGACAAAGTGTTTAAAATACTAAAGATTTTAGTATACATTAGATGTTTTGAAATTAAAGCCGTTTGAATTAAATATAGATAGGGTTCAAGCGGCTTAAGTTTTGCAAAGAATAACAAAAGGGGTTACTGATATGAATTATGCAGATATTAAAACAATAGATGTTCAAGATGGAACAGGAGTAAGAGTTTCTATTTATGTAAGCGGATGTCATTTTCATTGTAAAGGATGCCATAATCCAGAAGCATGGGACTTTAACTATGGAAAGAAATTCGATGAATCAACTATAGATTATATATTAGAGTTATTAGAACCAGGATATATATCAGGGCTTTCTATATTAGGAGGAGAGCCAATGGAACCTGCGAATCAACAAGGTTTGATTCCGCTTGTTAAAGCTGTAAAAGAAAAATTTCCTGATAAGGATATTTGGTGTTATACGGGATATAAATTTGATGAAGATTTATATGAGAATATGTATCAAAAAAATGATTATACTAAAGAAATTCTAAGTTATATTGATATTATGGTTGATGGACAATTCATTGAAGAAGAAAAACTTATTGATTTGAAGTTTAGAGGATCAATGAATCAAAGAAAAATAGATGTAAAAGCAAGTCTTGCTGAGGGTAAAACTATTCAATTGAAGTTTGGTGATGAAGCAAGATATGAATCAAAAGATTCAAAAATTAAAGTATTTAAAGAATTCAAAGATAAAAGAAAAGAAATATTTGCTCCAACAGATGGAAGTTCTGCAATATCAGCTAGCGGTGTTGAAGTTACTAAAGATAATGTTATTTCAATAACTCCAGCATTTGAAATTAAACCAGTAGAAGAAAAGGTTGCTGCTGAAAACATTAAAAAGGACGAAGACGTAAATGTTTAATTGACGTTTATAGGTTTATCTATGCTAAGAAATTAGCTTAAAAACCTAAATTTATATAAAGTATAAGGAAGAAAAAAATGGAGAATTTAAAAGTTTTTTCATGTAGTGAGTCGGCAGAAAAATTCACAGATGAGATTTGTGAATACTTAAAAATTGAAAAAGGAAATATTAAAAGAATGAAATTTAAAAATGATAATAATTTCGTTCAAATATTGGAATCTGTTAGAGATAAAGATATTTTCTTGGTTCAATCTACACAACCACCGGTAAATGAGAGAATTATGGAGTTATTAATTACTATTGATGCGGTTAAAAGAGCATCTGCTAAAAGAATTACAGTAGTATTGCCATATTACATGTATTCTAGATCTGATAAGAAAGATCAACCAAGAATTCCTGTTACAGCTAAATTATTTGCTCAATTAATTGAAGCGGCTGGAGCTAATAGAGTTTTAACTTGTGATTTACACAATAAAGCTATTCAAGCATACTTTAATATAAATTGTGATGTATTAACTGGTCAAAGTTTACTTCAAAAATATTTTGATAAAAAGAACATTGAAAATAAAGTAGTTGTTGCTACTGATGCTGGTAGTTCAAAGAAAGCATATAAATATGCTGAACATTTTGGATGTCCAATCGCTTTAGTTGATAAAAGAAGAGATGGAAATGATGATAGAGCTATAGCAACAAGCGTAATAGGAGATATAAAAGGAAAGAACGCATTAGTTTTTGATGATGAGGTAGATACTGCAGGATCTATTATGGAAACAGTTGAAGTTATTAAGAAATTCGGAGGAAAAGATGTATACGTTGGTTGTACACATGGAGTACTTTCAGGACCAGCGATTGAGAGAATTTCTAAATCAGATTTAAAAGAATTAGTAATGACAAGTACTATTCCTTTACCTGAAGAAAAACAAATTGATAAGATAGTAGTTGTATCAATTTCTGAATTATTTGCAGAAGCAATTAAGAGGATTCATGAAGAAACTTCTATTGGAGAATTATTTGATACAAATTAAGTATTGACAATTTAGGCTTTGGTAATGTATAATATTAAGCAGTTAAGCGAATCAAGAGGATTAATTACATAAAAAATCAATCCCACAAGATGTTTTTGAGCTTCGGAAGGAGGGGAAAAAATCAATGTCAGAAGTTAAAGTTAATAATGGTAATATAGAAGATGCACTAAAAAGATTTAAAAGACAATGTGCTAGAAATGGTGTACTACAAGAGGTTAGAAAAAGAGAACACTATGAAAAACCTAGCGTAAAAAGAAAGAAAAAATCAGAGGCTGCAAGAAAAAGAAAATTCTAATAAATTAAAAGGACAGATTTTAAAATCTGTCCTTTAATTTTTATCTTCCAATAAATAACTGTACAATTATATTTCCATATGCAATACTATCAACAACGGCGATAGCGGTATAATTATAGTCATTACTTAAAAGATTTTTTTTATGACCATCAGAATTCATCCAAGAAAGTAAAGCATCATCTAAATTAGGATTGCCAGCTATATTTTCACTTGCTGTTTTATAAGTAATATTAAATGTTTTAAGCATTTCAAATGGTGTTCCATATTCTTTAGAAGTATGAGAAAAATAATTGTTTTTAACGATATCTTCAGCTTTAAGTCTTGCAACATTTTGAAGATTTTCATCAAGAATAAAATCAGAAAGATTATTTCTTCTACGTTCTTCATTAATTTTATTAAATAAGTATTCTTCATCTTGAGTTAAAAGGGGAGTACTTTCTTTTATCACCTCAGTATTGGTTGCAGAAGCTTTTTCTTCAGTGGCTGGGGTAATGTACTTTGAATGTACTGTTCCAATATTATTTTCTTCATTTTGAACAATGTACCAATCTCCGATTTTTCCAAAAATTCTTACATATTCGTTCTTAGTTAGTAAATCAATTGCATCAAAATCAATATTAGATCCACTTCTCATATTTAAATAGTCTGTATTAACTATTCCTAAGGTGGTTTCAATATCTTCATATTCACTCATAACAGCACTACTTTTTGAAATGCTACAAATTAATATAAATAAAAGTGTTGCTATGACTATTATAGATTTGTTGTTAATTATAAACTCTTTCATAAAATCTCCTTTCTATTTAAAGAGATTTTACCCATTGAATTAAAAGAGTAAACTTAAAAAATTAAATTTTTAAAACATTTTTTAAAATAGTATGTAAAAGTGTTTTTGTTTAATCTTTTTTCTAAATAAACATTAAAAGAAGTTAATAACGTATTGTTTGAATACACTTCGTATTTACCTACTAAAGAGTCTTTTGGCATATTATGGGAGTATTTTGGATTTATATATAATTTTGAATTTATAATTTGATTTCCATCTGTTAAAAGAGGGAAGGATAAATTTTCTTTGTTTTCAAGATAAAATGTAGGTTGATTAGTTGTTTTTTCTAAAGAGTAAAGAGGTGTAGATTTTTTTATAGAACCATTAAATAAATTATGTATAGTAGGTTTTAAATTTATGTATTTATAATTGTTTTTTATATAATTGATTATAGTTTTTGTATCTTTTGAACGTATCTTTTTTGAATCAGCACCTAAAACTACAATAATTAAATCAAAAGTTTCATCTTTGTATGAAGATATTAAACATCTTCCAGCATTAAAAGTAAAACCTGTTTTTACACCATAAATACCGCTTAAATTACCAAGTAGTTCGTTAGTATTAGAAATACATGTAGTATTACCATTAAGTATTATATTACATGTTTTTGTTCCTACAATTTTTCTAAAAGAGTTGTTTTTAAGTGCATAATCAGTAAGAATTGCTAAATCTTTTGCTGTAGAGTAATGGCTTTCGTCATCTAAGCCGTGTGGAGTAACAAAATTTGTGTTTTTTAAATTCAAATTTTGTGCTTTTTCATTCATCAATTTAGAAAAGTTTTCAATATTTCCGCCAATAATTTCTGCTAGTAAAATAGCACAATCATTTCCAGAACGAAGCATTAATCCGTAGAGTAAATCATGTAAATTTATAGAAGAACCTTCTTTCAAGCCAAGCGTCGAACCTGTTGCGGAAGCAGCACTTTTAGAGATTTTATAACTAGGGTTTTTATCATAATTTAATTTTTCAAGAGCTAATATACATGTCATTATTTTAGTAGTAGATGCCATTGCGAGTTTATCAGTAGAATTTTTTTCATATAATATTATTCCTGTTTTTCTATCATAAGCCGTAATAGATTTTGAATATGTAGAAATTGAATTATTATTAGATGAGGATGTAGCTTTGAATGTATATGGTTCAAGTTCTTCTAAAAATAAGTTATCATCAGCGTTTGAAAGATTTGTGAATAAAAAAATAAGAGATAGAGTAGTAAAAATTATTTTTTTCATATAAACTCCTTAAAAAATGGTTAATTTCAGTAGATTTTATGAAAAAAATTAAAAAAAATTACAAAAAGTTATTAGAAATGTGAACAATGTGTGAAAAATACCCTGAAAACCGCATAAAATTTACATAATTACTTGATTTTGAGTCAAAAATGTAATATAATTGATATGTAGTGTAAAATTAAGATGACTGTAACCTTTGAAGGATTTTTACTTAGTAGGAGCAGTTGACATCTTATATTTATAAGGTAAAATATATTATATAATAATATCACTATGTATAATTAAATAGATAGAGGAAGGTAGAATTTATGTTGAAAAAAAGAATTTCAAAAATTGCTTTTGTATTGGCTTTAGTAATATCAATACTTATGCCATACACAACACCAGTAATCGCAGCAGCATTAACATCAAAAGATACTACTGCAGAATTACAAGTACTTATCATGCATGAAGGTGGAGATGAATCAAGTGGAACATTAACAGATAAACAAAAAGAATTATATGATACAACTCCATATGGATATCATGTAGGAGATACTAGAGTATTTAAAATTATAACAAAAGGGGATACAGATTATGAGAATGCATTTTATTGTATAAATGCTAAAAAATCATTCCCAGGAGTTACAGGAAATGAGTTTAACAGTTTAACTTATACAAATGTTGCTGATTTAAAAGACTCTACAGATCCAAATGTTAAAGCGCTACATTTAAGCACATCTTATACAGATGATAGTGCAAAATGGACAAGTAATTATAAATCATTAATTTGGTTAATTAATAATGCTTATACAAAAGATGCAGCAAAACAAAAAGATGCATATCTTGCTAAAGCATTTGCAAATTATACAGATTGGGATTTAGATACTGTAAAAGCTTTATTAACAGATGATGATATTGATGTAGTACAACAATATGCAATGTGGTACTTCACAAATAATGATTCTGAAGAATTTAATACAGAAATTTTATTACCTGTAAATTTAACAAAACATGATTTTTCTACAGAAGTTCCAACAGAAGTTAAAGGAACATATAATGATTTATTAGGATCTTCAGTACGTCAAGATTTAGCAAATCATTTATATCAATATTTGATTACAGAAGCTAAAAAAGGACAAGAAGAAGTTGTTGTTACATATCCTGAAATTACAACATTAACACCAAATGCTACAGCAAATAATGATTATTTTGTTGTTGGTCCATTTAATGTTAAATCAGGAACAGCACTTCCAGCTGATTATACAATCAAAGTAGAAGATCAAAATGGTAATGAAGTTGCTAGAAATCAATATGAAATTTTAATTGATGGAGAAAATGAATTTACAACAAAATCTGTAAATGAAATTTTTGACCAAAATTATTACATATATCTACCAAAAACAAATAAAACAGTAACTGAAGTTGCTTTATCAATTGCATATACAAAATATGAAACAAAAGCTACACTTTGGAAAAATAATACAACTAATGAAGATAACGTAGAAGTTTATCAACCAGTTGTTTTAATTACTAAAGAAAGTGAACCACATGCTCAAAGAGTTAAAGCTTTAATTAATAGAGATGAGGCTGACTTAGCTTTAAGAAAATATATAATCAAAGTAAATGATAAAGAATATAGTAGACAACCAAAAGTTGATGTTTCTGGATTAAAAAATGGATCTTCAACAACTGCTGTTTACAAACATACTAAAGCTCCAATTAAAGTAACAAATGGAGATACAGTAATTTATGAAATTAGAGTATATAACGAAGCTGATATCGCAGCAAATGGTACAGTAATCGTTGATGCTTTACCAACAGGATTAGAATATGTTGAAAATAGTACAATTAACCAAACTTATGGATGGCAAAGAGCTTCAACAGTTGGAGAAAATAATGTAGTATATTCAACAGATTATTTAAAAAATACAACAATTGAAGGATTCGATAAAGAAACAGATACAACACTTCCAAGTGCTTATGTTCAAATCGAATGTAAAATTTCAAATACAGCAAGAGCTTCTTCAGTATTAACAAACGTTGCTGAAATAGCTGCTGATGAAATTGATGATAGAGATTCAACACCAAACAATAATGATTACATCAATAAAGATCATGATGCATCAAACTACACAGGAGATAACTCAAATAAAGAAGATTTATCAGATGATAATTATTATTACAAAGGTAGAGAAGATGATGATGACTTCGAAAAAGTAGAAGTTAAAGGAAAAGTATTTGACTTAAGTTTAAAGAAATTCGTTTCACAAGTAAACAAAGAAGCACCATCTCCAAGTAGAGAACCAGTAGTAGATGTAACACCATTAAAAAATGGTGCAACAGATGCTAAATATACAACATATAAAACACCAGTAGTTGTTGAAAAAGGTGATGTAATTATTTACACAATTAGAGTATACAACGAAGGTGAAATGGCAGGATATGCTGAATCAGTTTCTGACTATTTACCAGAAGGATTAGGATTCTTAGTAAATCACGAAGTAAACGTTGATAATTATTGGTTAATCCCATCTGATTCAAGTTCAATTAAATTATCAGAAATTGAAAATGGAAAAGCTAATTTATCAGTTGATGATTTTAATGGAATCACAAAATTAGATGATGTTGATGTTATTAAAGGAAAAGTTAAATTAACATCTACAAAATTAAAATCTTCATCAACAGATACTAAAAACCTAATTGAAGGTTTTGATAAAGAAAATTCATCATACTTAAAATACAAAGACATTAAAGTTGCATGTATTGTTTTAGCTGATGAAGTTTCAGGAAATAACTTTAGAAATATTGCTGAAATCGTAGATGATTCTGATATTAACAGAGAAGAAGTAGTTGATAGAGATTCTACTCCAGATACAGTTAATCCAGATGATTATCCAGCTAATGATAAAGAACAAGATGATAATGACTATGAAAACTTAGCTACAGATAAAAAAGAATTCGATTTAAGCTTACAAAAATTTATAACAAAAGTTAACTCAACAGATGTTAAAGATAGAGCTCCAAAATTAACAAAAACAAATGATGGAAAAATATCATTTGCTGAAGTTACTACTCCAGTTACAGTTGTAAACAATGATTTAATTACATATACAATTAGAGTTTATAATGAAGGAACTGAAGCAGGATATGCTGAAGAAATCATGGATGATTTACCAGCTGGATTAGAATTTGTTAAAGATAATGAAACAAATAAAAAATTCGGATGGAAATTATATGATAAAGATGGAAAAGAAACATCTGATAGTAAACAAGCAGTTTCAGTAAGAACAGATTATTTATCAAAAGCAAAATCAGAAGCTAGAAATGAAGATTGTTTATTAGATCCATTTAATAGCAATGATAATGTTGATAAAGTAGATTATAGAGATGTACAAATTGTATTTAGAGTTGTTTATTCTGATGTTAAGGCATCAGATAGAGTAATCGTTAATACAGCAGAAATCACAGATGATGCTGATGAAAACGGTGATCCAATTGATGATGTTGATTCAACACCAGATAACAAAAAAGATAACGAAGATGATTTAGATGATGAAAAAGTTAAAGTTAAATACTTTGATTTATCATTAAAGAAAGATTTAGTTAAAATTATTGTTATTGAAAATGGAACAACAAGAGAAATTGCAATTAATACTGATCAATTACAAAAAGTAGAAATTCACAGAAAGAGAATTGATACAACAACAGTTAAATTTGTTTATAATATAACAGTTAAAAATGAAGGTGAAATCGAAGGATATGCAACAGAAATTAAAGATTACATTCCTGAAGGATTAGAATTCATTGAAGCTGAAAATACACACTGGACAAAAGGATCTGATAATACAATTACAACAAATGCATTAGCAGATAAATTATTAAAACCAGGTGAAACAGCATCTGTTCAAGTAACATTAAAATGGATTAACAATGAAGAAAATTTCGGAGTTAAAACAAACGTTGCTGAAATAAGCAAAGATAAAAATGATAGTAATACACCTGATTGCGATTCAACACCAGATAATAAAAAAGAAAATGAAGATGATATAGATGATGCACCAGTTATGCTTGTAATTTCTACAGGTATTGCACCAACATATATCGGATTAACAACAACAGTTATCGCAATTCTTGCAACAGGTATTATATTAATTAAAAAATATGTTTTAATATAACATAGATAAAGGAAGAATGGTCTAAAAGGCCATTCTTTTTTTGCGTCTTTTTTACTAATTTTAGAGGGGATTTTTTGTAAAAAAAGGTAGTTTTTTGTGTTTACAAGAAAAATGCTATATGATATAATTTCAAGAGAATATGAGAAAGGACAGGTGTTGCTAAAAATGAATCAAATTTTAGATTATAATCCAAATAAAGGGTCAGGCGGTGGAGGTTCATCCAATTCAGATAAAATTGTAAGAGTATTCGCTGTATTAATAGCCATTTTTGGATTATTTTTATTAGGAAATGCTGGATATTCTATTTATAAAGATAAAACTAATGAACAAGCTATAGCAGAGACACCTGCCAAAGCAGAAATCACTGTAGAACAAGGAGAAACACAAGCTACTGTTAAAGTTGTACATACAAAGGCTATTGATACTATTATTTATAGTTGGGATAATGACAAAGAATATACTGTAACAGGTGATGGAGAATCTACTAAAGAATTTACAGTTACAATAGCTGCTGGAGAACATGCTTTAAATATTAAAGTTACAGACGTTGATGGAAATGAAACAAAACATGAAGAAGTAATTTTCTCAGAAACAGGAGAAGATAAAGTAAAACCTGTAGTTGAAATAGATGTAACAAGTGATAAAAAAGTTAGAATTACAGCAACAGATGAAACAGAATTAAGCTATGTAACATATAGATGGAATGATGAAAATGAAGTAAAAATTCCAGCTTCACTTGAAAGTAAACAAAGAATAGAATTTGATATAGAAATTAAAAAAGGAACACACAATTTAACAGTATGCGCTGTAGATACAAACAACAACGTAGTATCTAAGATGGAAAAATTTGCTGGTGTAACAAAACCAGATGTAAGAATTACTGTTTCAGTTGATAAAAAATCAATTGATGTATATAGTTTCCATGAAAATGGTATTAGAGCAATATTACTTAATATTAATGGTCAAGATTATGATGTTGGTATACCAGAAGGGAACCCAACAGAAGTATCATTTAACGTAGCATTACCATCTGGTGATAATCATGTTAAAGTTACAGCAATAAGTGTTGATCAAACAGAAACAGTTGCCGAAGAAACTGTAAAAGCTGCTGAAGATGTAATTGAAATGTCAATTGAACAATTACCTGATGTAGCAGATAAAGTTCAATTAAAAGCTAATTGTGCAGCTGGTATAAAAGAATTAAAATTAAATGTTAATGATGTAGATTATGATTTAGGATTACAAGTAGAAAATCCTACAGATGTTTCATTTGAACTTCCTTTAGTTGAAGGAAATAACAAAATAACATTTACAGTAATCTCAGTAAATGGAACAGAAAAAGTTGAGGTAAAAGAAATTACTCGTTAATATTTGAAATAAGAGGTATATATGATTCACGAAATATATATAATTGATAATAACAATGAATTAATTGAAATGTTGAAAGATAACTTTAAAAGAGAACCAGATGAATATAAGTTTAAAACAGTACAAACATCAGAAATTGAAGTTGCTTTAAGAAATATCCCATCATTAATTATTATTGATGAGGATACAACAGATATTAACATTGTTGAATTTTGTAAAAGTATAAGATCTAACGAAGATAACAGTATTACACCAATAATTGTTGTAAGTTCAAATAGAGATAGAGAACATGTTGTAAATGTTCTTAAAACGGATGTTGAATATTATATTAAGAAACCAATTCATGAAGAATATTTTTTCTATACAATAAAGAATATAGTAGGATTACTTGCTAAAAATAGAAGGGTAAGTCCTTTAACAGGACTTCCTGGAAATGTTCAAATACAAACAGAGATGAAGAAAAGACTTCTTAATAAAGGTACATTCGCAATGTTATATTTTGACTTAGATAACTTTAAAGCATATAATGATGTTTATGGATTTGCTAATGGTGATGAGATAATTAAATTTACTGCTAGAACAATATCTAAGCATATTCATCAAATAGAAGATAGCGATAACTTTATTGGACATATTGGTGGAGATGATTTCGTAGCAATATCATCACCAACTGATTATGATACAGTGTGTCAAAACATAATTGCAGAATTTGATAAATATGTAGTTGATTTCTATAATGAAGTTGACGTTGAAAGAGGATATGTCGAAGTTGCAAATAGAAGAGGAATAATTGAACAATTTCCACTTACTTCAATTTCAATTGCAGTATTAGAAGTTGATTCTAAAATATATAAAACAACTCTTGAAATTGGTGAAGTAGCTGGACAAATAAAACATAAAGCAAAAGCTATTTTAGGAAGTACATATGTAATTAATAAAAGAAGATTTTAATAAAAAAGAAAAGTTCACTTTAAAAGTGAACTTTTCTTTTTGTTTTTAGAATAGGAAAATAGGCGTTTTAAAATATAATAAACAAGAGAGTTGAATTACTATTTAAATATACTTTAAATTTGATTCTTAGCGAAAATAGGGCTAGTATAAAAATATAATTAATT
>JAZSBZ010000068.1:0-3203 GCA_045602645.1 Candidatus Scatovivens sp.
TAAGATAAACTTGGTAAATTTTATATGATTTTTGTGTAAAAAAGTAGAAGAAAAGAAGTCTTTATGATATTATATTGCTTAAGAAATATACAGGAGAAGAAACTATAAAATGTACAAAGCAGTATTTTTAGATTTAGATGGAACATTATTAGATGATGAAAAGAATGTATCTATAGAAAATAGAAAAGCAATAGAAAAAGCAATAGAAAAAGGTGCTGTTGTTTGTTTATGCTCAGGTAGACAACAAGATTTTGTTAAAGATTTAAGAATAGAAGCGGGAGCAAGTAGATATATTATTTGCTCAAATGGAGCTCAAATATATGATTGTGATAGTGGAGAAGAAATCTTTGCAATGACAGTTGATGAAGAACTTACAGAAGACCTTTTTGAAATAGCTAAAGCTAGAGGCTATGTAATTAAAATTGATACAAAATATGGTAAATTTATAAACTCAGATAAATTTTATTTTCCAACAGAGATTTTAATTGAAGAAGATTCAGAAAAATTTTTAAAAGAAAATAAAGCACTTCAAATAACAATTGATGCAGATAAAGAGGAAGAAATAGATGAACTTATAAAATATTTAACAGGATTAAGAAGATCTGATTTTGTTATATATAATAAGTATTTTGCACGTACTAAAGAAGGTAAACCGTTTTGGGCATTAAATGTATTAAATAGTAGTGCATCAAAAGGAAATGCAATCCATGGTTTATGTAAGTACTTAAAGATAGATACAGAAGATGTAATTGCTATGGGAGATGATATAAATGATATTTCTATGTTAAAAGCTGTAGGAATGGGAGTAGCAATGGGAAATGCAACTGATGAAGTAAAAGTAAACGCAAAAGAAGTTACTAAGACAAATAATGAAAATGGAGTTGCAGAAACATTAAATAGTAAATTTTAAAATAAAGGAGGCTTAAAATGGAAGTAGTAGAATTAAAACATCCACTTGTTTCACACAAATTATCAATTTTAAGAGACAAAAAAACAGGTACAAAAGAATTTAGAGAGATTATAGGGGAGCTATCAATGATGCTTTGCTATGAAGCAATGAAAGATGCTGAACTTGATGATATCGAGATTGAAACACCAATTTGTAAAATGACAGCAGGAAGATTAAACGAAGATAAATATGCATTTGTTCCAATATTAAGAGCAGGAACAGGAATGCTTGATGGTTTAATAAAAGTTATGCCTAATGCTAAAATTGGTCATATAGGAATGTATAGAAATGAAGAAACATTAAAGCCTGTAAGATATTATTTTAAAACACCCAAAGATTTAGATAGACGTGAAGTAATAATTCTAGATCCAATGCTTGCAACAGGTGGATCAGGAATTGATGCAATAGAATCATTAAAAGAAAGCGGAGCTAAAAAATTAAAATTCTTATGTATTATTGCAGCTCCAGAAGGAATCAAAAGAATTCAAGAAGCTCATCCAGATGTTGAAATTTATTGTGCAGCAATTGACGAAAAACTAAATGAAGTAGGATATATAGTACCAGGTCTAGGCGATGCTGGTGATAGAATATTTGGTACAAAATAAGAGGTAATATGTTTAAAGATAAAAAATTAATAATATTTGACATGGATGGAACTTTAATTGATTCTGTTGGAATTTGGAATGATGTAGATAGAAAATTAATATTAGAAATAGGTGATGGAACTATTGATGATGTTAATATACAAGTGCAACGTGATCAGACATTAAAAAGATTTAAAGATGGAGATATATACTTAGAATATTGTAGGTTTTTAAAAGAAAAGTATAATTCAAGTTATACTCCAGAGCAAATATTTGCGAGAAGAAAAGAAATATCGAAAGATTATTTATTAAATGTTGTTGATTTTAAAGATGGGGCAGAGAAAGTAATTTTTAAATTAAAAGATTTAGGATTAAAACTTGCAATTGGTACAACAACTAGAAGAGATAACTTAGATAAGTATAATTTTAATAATAAGCAAATGAAGTATAAATGCAAAATATATGATGAATTTGATGTTGTTCTTTCAAAAGAAGATGTTGAAAAAAGAAAACCAGATCCTGAGGTTTTTTTAAAAATATTAGATATATTAAATATTGATAAAAAAGATGCATTAGTGGTTGAAGACTCTTTAATTGGTGTAGAGGCAGCAAAAAATGCAGCCATAGACTGCATTACGATTTATGATAAATATTCAGAAAGTGAAATGGATGAAATTAATGCATTATCAATGCATAGTTTTAAAGATTTTTCTGAAATGCTTGAATTTATTAAAAATGAATAAAAAAAGAAATAAGCGGGACCCAGAGGTGCCCGCTAAAATCATTTTGGCGAACATCCGTGTTCTCATTTTTTGGACCCTTTGAATCAACTGTTGTATATTTGTGCTGTTACATAATGATTTTGATGACAGGATCTTTTCCACCATCCCAGATGAGAAGGAGGATGTCCGGTTCAGGACGAGGTCTGTCGTCATTATGGCACGGGTGTTTACGAGTCGAGTCGGTGTCCATGTAGTAGAAGACTTGCGTCTTTTCACTTATGTTGCGCCAGTGGTGATCTTTTGCTACCAGTTCGAGAAATTTCTCGTCCAGATGGAAATGTTTTGCATATTCGAGAATGGTTGCCCGTTCATGTTCGAACATAGATTCCACATCTGGGTACAGGTAATTTTTAGCCGTTTCAAGATACTGTTGTAAATTTTTCATAATGGATAACCCCTTTCTTGAGATTGGTTAATAAAGATACTAAAATATATTATAACACAAAAAATGATGAAATGCAAATGGACGTAATAAAAGAGACTTTTTTACTTGTGCAGAGTTTGAATATTATTATGATTGAAATTTATTTTTGTATGGAAGTCAAATATAAGGATTGCTTTGTTGATGCAATATATTATTTGTGGTATTATACTGATTAATAAAATAAAAAAATATTTATTTTTAAAAAAGTATATAACTTTTTTGGTTTTTAATCGTATAAATAATATAAAGTAAAAGGAGAGGATGTATGGACGAAGATAAAAAATTATATGATATGTTTTTAAATGGAAATAATAAATCTTTTGAAAATTTAATATTAAAGTATAAAAATAATTTAATATATTTTATATGTAGATACGTTAAAAATATAGACGTTGCGGAAGATATTTTTCAAGAAGTAATGCTTTTCATTCTTGAGAAAAAAGACTATTATAATTTTGATTATT
>JAZSBZ010000069.1:0-27018 GCA_045602645.1 Candidatus Scatovivens sp.
TTTCTTTAAATCTTCAAAATCAATAAACTTTTCAAATAGCAAATCATCTACTATGGTACTATATATATTCCATTTATCTTTTTTATTTTTTACATAAAATCTCGGCATTTATTCATCACTCCTATTTAACAATTCAATTTGTGTATTTTTTATGTTATTTAATTGAATAACAACATTATTGATACATTCTTTCCATTCTTGAATTGCCATTTCTTTTGCTCCATCTCCCATTGGTGGTAAAAAATTAAATGCTTCTATATATTCTGCCATTTGTTCACACGCTTTATTAAATTGATTTATTGGTCTTTTCATACCTAAATGTTTTTTTCCCATTATTCATCACTCCTACCATTTAAAGTATCTTCTATATCACTTATTTCTTTTATATCAATTCCTGTATTTAAAATATCTTTCAATTTAATATTTAATTCTTTTAACATAGGAATTGCTTTTTCACAACGTAATTTATAATCTTCTATTTGTTTCTCTAAATATTCTTTGTATAATTCTTCTCCATATCTTTCTTCCATATCTTGTGTATCTATAAATATTTGAGTTTTTGGATTTACTAATTCTTTTAATCTTTCATTCTCTTGTTGTAAATTAGTATATTTTTTCATCAACTTTGTATGTTTTTCATTGTATTCTATTTCTGCTTCTTCTTGATACTTTAATTCTTGTTGTAAATTAGTTATGTAATCTAATAATTGTTTTGCTTGTTTAACACTTATTTCACAACCATATTTTGTTATTTCTTCTTTGTCATTTATAAATTTAGTTAAATAATTTAATGTTTCTTTTATGTCATCATTCATTATTCCACCTTAATTCTTCTACTTGCTTATTTATTGCTTCCATAAATTTTAAAGGCTTTCTTATAATAAATTGTTTGCCAACAGGCATAAAAATCAATTCTTTATCTTCTAAATCAAAATATATAACATTACCTTTTTCATCTACATAATTATAATCTGGCTTAAATTCATCATATTCTGTAATTTCAAATTCATACCCTAACTTTTCAAACATCTCCTTAGCATTCATTATTACTCACCTTTATTTTCTGTTTCCCCACTATGTAAATTCTTATCATTTTCAAATATAAGTTGTAATTCTAATTTTTCATATAAAAACCTATCTGTTTTTATATGACAATATTCACATAATTTTTTTATAAAATCTAAATCAGGTATTTTATTTTGACTTTTAATAACTTTTCTATAATATGATTTTTCTTTTCCAAACATAGTAGAAAATTCTTCACCATATACTCCTAAATATCTTCTTATAGTTTCTAAATTATTTAAAATTATTTCATCTTTCATTATTACTCACCTTTGCTTTCTAAATCATTTATTCTAAATACAGGTAATTTTATACAAGTTCTAATAGCATTTATAAGTTCAATACAATCTCTTTCGGTTATTTCATTAAACCATTTTATTTCTTTTTTTTCTAATCTATTTACACGATATATTAAATGCTTCAAATACCCAGTATTTTCAAATATTACTGCTTGACAATTATGAGAATCTACTCGATTCAATTCTTTGCTAAAATAGTCTAATTTATCAAAATAATCATTTAATAATACATAAACTAAAGCATCTTCAAACTTATTTTTTGTCATTGCTATTTTATAAATGTTTTCATCATTTATTTGATTTTTAGGATTATGTCCACATTTTAATTCGTGCTTATTTATTGATTTATAATCTTCGCTTATTTCATCACAATATTCACACTTATAAACGGCTTTCATACTTATTCTCCTTTGCTTTTAAGATAATCAATAATGTCATTATATGCTATTTGTGTTTCTCTTATTTCAAGTGCTAACTGCTTTTCTTTGATATTCGTATGCTTTTATTTCTTCTAATGTTGGTTTCTTACTTTTTCTATAATATTCTATTGTGTAGTTAGCTTTATCTAGTTCCTTTTGTAATTGACTTATTTTAGTTTTTAAACCACCTACTACGCCTGCACTCTTTCTCCTTGACTGTTCTTTTTCATTTAATTTCTTTTCTAAATCTTCCCTTATTTTTAAATCATCAGCAATTGTTTCAATTAATTGTTTTTCTCTTATTTTCAAATCTCTTATTTTCTTGTTTAGATTCTGTATTCTATTTTCTTGTAATTTCATCAATTCTGCTCTTTGTTCATTCATAAAATCACAATTTTTAATTTCTTTTTTTAATTCCTCTATTTCCCTGTACTTTTCTCTTAATAAGCAATCCCTTGTATTTTCTTCTTCTTCGCTATTTTTATAATTTTTTACATATTTCAACCATTCCCTGAATCTTAAATATAAATTCTTCATTTAAAATTCCTTTCTCTAAATATCATTTACCCCTAAATAATCTAATAATTCAGTGTAGCAATCTTTACATAATGAACATAGTTTTTTTGGAACACTGCTGACATCTCTATATAACGTAATCCTATCTTGCTTAAATAATATTTCTCCACACTTGCAACATACTTTTACATTCCTGTTAGATAAATTATTTAATAAATTATATACTTCCTTATCAGACATATTTCTTACATTAGCTATTTTCATATTTTATTCCTCTGGCATTTCATATATTTGATTTCTAGTAATTTCTGATAACGCACCCATGCCACTGTATAATTTATTTTCGTTCCATAGTTTTCTATTTCCTAAAAGAAGCGATTCAATTTCATCTAATACTTCTAATGCTCTTTTTTTTGTTTTGTATGCTGCCATAAAATCATATCCTGCATTAATGTAAAATGGAAATTCTTTATCCTCTTCATTTTCAATTATTCTCAAATAATCTACTTTAATTAATTTTTCTTTATCTTGACTTCTTATCCATAATTCCATATTTTCCTCCTAATCACTTAAATTCAAACCATATTCCCTGTTTATTTGGCTTTCTATTAGTCTCATTTCAAGCTTTATTGCATTAATTGCATCTTGGTTAGCCTCATACACAGTTCTTGCGATATCTCGTTGAAATCTTGCTTCTGCAACACTTGGTATTCCATAACACACTTTATCTATCATGCCTATTGCCATACCTTCATCACGTAATTTAAGGCATTCTTGTCTTAACAATATTTTGTAATTTCTTTCTGTTTCTGCATATTTTGTTCCATTTATACGTAATTTTTTTACACTTGTATCTAATTGTTCAATTTTAATCCTTAATTCTTCGTATAAATTCATATTCCCTCCTAAAATGGAAGCTGATATTGTTCTTCATTTACAACACTAGCAATTATTTCTGAATCTGTTTTGTTTTCTAAATCATCTTTTTTCTTTCTGTCTAGAAATTGCACTCTTTCTACTGCTACATCTGTTGTATATATTTTCTTGCCATCTTTCTCATACAAACCTGTCTGTATATGCCCTTCTACCGATATCTTACTTCCCTTATCAAGATGCTTAGATAATAATTCAGCTGTTTTTCCATAAGCAACGCAATTAATAAAATCACATTCTTGCTTACCTTCCTTTGTCTTTTGTCTATTTATTGCTAATGTAAATCTTGCTATTGCTAAATTAGACTGTGTATATCTTAAATCTACTGCCTTTGTTAAATTCCCAATTCCAACATAAATATTCATATCCCTAACACTTCTCTTTCTCTATCTCTTTCTTCTTCTGGATAATCATTTTCTTCTTTCTTCTTTCGTAGCATTTCAATTTCATCACATAAATCTTCAATCATAGTAAGTATTGATTCCTCATCTAGTGTTCCTTCAAATGTGTCATCATCTATATTCCAACCATCATAAATTTTATTCAATATTCCTTCTGCTCGATAAAATACTTCAAAGTTATCTTCCGTTATTCTCATGCTTTTTCTCCAGTATGCTTATTGCATCTTCTAATTGTTCTTTTGTCATGTCTAAATCACTTTCAACACCATAATGTTGTTTTAATGTTTCGTAATCAGTATTGGTTACATTTACAAGTTCTTGCAATTTAACAATCAACATCATTTCTTCTTGTGATCTTTCTACTGTTGGTTTTAAATCTGTTACTAGCATAATCATTTGTTTTATTCTTTCACTTTGACCATTATCTAGCCACCATTGTAAATATTGCTTATTTGTTTCGTATAATTCTTGAATTGTCTTACCTTTATGCTTTCCTGATTCAAATATAAATGCCTTAGCTTCTTCTTCTGTTGGTTCTTGATTATTAACTGCATTAATTACTTCTTCTGCACTTGCTATTGATTTATCTATTCCAATACCACACATAGCTAATGCTCTACCTACTGCACTTGTTTCACAATTTTCTATATAACTTGTTTTGTTTATAAATGTACTATTTTCTTTTTCGTATGCATGACCTGTTCCTAATACAACTTTTGTTGTTCTAACATTGCCATCTTCAAGTATTGTATAATTAGCATAAATACTTGCTTTAAATACACATATACCTTTTTCATTTGACAACATTTCAGTTTCTATTGTTCCTTCAGGATATAACATACGAAACGCTTTTATGCGTTGATTAACCTCTGTATAATAACCTATTTCTTTCCCTGTCTTTTCGTTTTTAAGTAATGTTGCTTCTATGCTTTCATTTGCTTTTTGTAAATCTTCGTATGTCATTAATCAATTACCTCCTCTAATTGGTAAATTCCTTTTTGAACTAGTAAATTTTTCTTACCTGTTATTTCGTATTTCTTAAAATTTTCTTTAATATTTGCTATTTGTTTTAAAAATTGACCTTTGACTATTGTATGAATCTTTTCGCTATCCATAACTGCAAGTTCCTGCAATTGTCTTGGACTTCTTACATATTCTTGAACAACTGGAGGAAGTTTTTCAAATTCTTCTTCTGAATGATAACTGCTATTTCTAATTGCACTTAATAACTTTTCCCATAATTCAGTATCACTTTCATTAGAGTTATTTAACTCATATATTTTTTCCTTAATGTCTGCTACCGTTGGAAAGTATCTTGAAGTTTTAATATGTTCATTCATCGCTTTCTTAAATTCTTCTGTTGTATTGTCTTTAAAAAACGACAACCACATTTCCATTATTTCTTTATCTATTTCTTTGTCATATAATTTTCCTGCCCCTGCTAATATTCTTACAAATGTTTCTTTATCCATAAAATTCTCCTATCCAAATAATTCATTTATTTTTTCTGTTGTTAAAGACATATTTTTTGATGTTGGTTTTACATCTTGGTTTAAGTAACTTTCAAATTTTGTTCCAAATAAAGTTTCTGGTCTTAAATACTTTTGCATATCAGTATTCATCCACTCTACACATTTTTTATCTATCACTGTTTTAAAATCTTCTACTGTAAAATTTTCATTTAATCTTGCTTTAATAAGTTCCTTTGTTTTTGGTGTAGATGATTTATAATGTGAACCTGTTCTCATGTTTAAGTGGTCGAGTATCTCGACTATATATATATTATTTATTTCTTTATTTTTATTTTTCTTTATTGGTATTCTTTTTATGTTGCCCTTTGTTTGTCCTTTGTTTGCCGTTTGTTTGCCGATTTCTTGATAGTCGTTGTAGTTTTTTATTGTTATTATTGTGTATCTGTTTGTCGTTTGTTTGCCGATTTCTTCACTTTTTTGCAATTTATCTAAAGATGTTCTTATTTGTTTATATGATAATCCCGTTCTCTCATGCATCCTCTTTAAACTAGTTAAACACTGTCCTCTTTTTATTATTTCAAAACCTGCTTTGCTATCTTCATAATTTGCATCTAAAAGTAAGTCAATAAATAATCGCATTGTATTTTCATCTTTGTACCATTGCCATTCAATTATTTTTCTGTGTATTAGAA
Source organism: Candidatus Scatovivens sp. (assembly GCA_045602645.1). Classification (GTDB taxonomy): domain Bacteria; phylum Bacillota; class Clostridia; order TANB77; family CAG-508; genus Scatovivens. Next base: position 5,798 of record JAZSBZ010000069.1, read on the forward strand.
TATATCCATCATTCATAATTCTCCTTTGCTGTAAACCCCACTCTTATTGCCATATACTTTCGTATATTAATGTTTGCCCTACTATTAAATAAAGCCAACTTAATATACATAAGACTAAATATAATGTATCTTTCTGTGCCAACTCTCCTAACACCCCAGTTTGTTTCCATATAAAGAAACTAATGTGTATCACTATTAATGTAATTACAACCCTAACCCACTTTTTAAGTCTTTTTTTCATTCTTTCTCCTCTCTGCAAGGATATAAAAAAATCTGATTATTACGTTAAAATAATCAGATTGGTTCCAGCAATATATATTATGTTAAGTTCTTACTTTGACTAACCAAAAGATTATTTTTTTCAACCCTTACACTTTGATTTTATAATAACAATTTTAACTAGTCAACATTTTTTTAAATATTTTTTTATATTTGATGTCAATTGACATATTGCTAATACATGTGTCTTTCAATTTCTCTTAGTTTTGATGATAAAGATTTACAAACCTGTTTTTTTATTGCTCTTTTTATTGCCCCTTTATTTGATTTTTTTTCAATTCTTTCTCTTATAATTCTAATATATTTATGATATTGATAATAATTTCCATCGCACTCGTACAATACATTAAGAACCTTCCATCCCATTGATGTTTCATCTCCTATCTTTCTGCCTTGATCATAATTATAAGTTCTTACAAATATTATACCATTACTTTTTTGATATATAATTATACAATGCATTAAATTCACCCCCCTTTTTTTGTAACATTTATTATAATTACATTTTTTATAATGTCAAATAAAAAAAGTAAAATATGTTACTTTACAAGCCATACATATTCTACTTCTTTATTTCTAGGATCAAACGTGTCATACAGTATTTTTTGCTTAGAACACGTAAGATGACCTGGTGTGCTTATTATAAGTGTTGCATCAGGAAACATTCCTGAAACCTCACCTATCGTGCCATAAATGCCATTTAAACGATGAAATGTCTTATCAAGGTATTTTATTACGAACTCTCTTTTATCAAGTAATGTGCCTTCATATTGTGCCAAATCGCTTAAATAATCATAAACGTAATCCCATGACTTACCTGTTGCACAAGAAATTGCTCTAATAACACAATCATCCTCAAATTTATTTACTGCATTTGCATTATAGTATTTATACATACTACATCATGCTTCTTTGTAATGTTTCTCTTAATTGTTGCTTTTGTTGTTCATTGTCTGCTTCTTCATATAATACTCGTATGAAATCTTCTAATGATTTTATCATGTAATGGTATGATCTATCTGTTTCTTGACCTGCACCATATCTGTTACGATTCTCCATGTATCGACCATATTCATTACGCATTCTATCTATATTTTCTTCTCCACGATATCTTGAATCATATCCTCTAGCACCGTAATTACCATTGTAATTACCATATTCCATGCCTCTTCCATATGTATCATATCCTGGATTTCTTCCCATATAATTTCCGTACATATTTTTATCCTCCTTTGCCATATGATTAATCTTACTTAGTTTATATAAGTATTCTATGTTGTTTGGCGATATATCGCCCTCTAATATTTGATTTATTGAACCCTTTGTTTTTTCAATTAGTTTTTCTTCCATAATTACCTCCTTCCTTTAAAAGATTAATTATTTCTTGGTTTTGTTTTATTATAGTTTTTAAATACTTTTCATCCTGTGTTTGTAACTCTTGCATTAAATCATTATTTTTGTAATCATGCATTAGCAAAATAACACTATATAATTGCAAAATTAATGATGTTGTATCTAAATTATTATTCATTATGATATTTTTTCTATGCTTAATGTTGCATTAGCTATAATAGGTGGTTGTGTATCTATACCAACTGCAGTTAAATCAGCAAAGTTTGGTACACTTGGTACACTTCCAATGCTTAATGTAGCATTAGACCTTCCACATACTTCAATAGTATTTTCAAAAGATATATTAAATACATCTCCTGCTGCAGTTATTGTTGCTATCATTGTTGTTCCAGGTACGATTATTCCATCTTCAAATAATGCAAGTGCAACTGGTGTTCCTGCTGTAGCACCACTAACATTAGCATTAAAACTAACCTCATACTTGGCTGTTCCATTACAATTGCAATTTCCATTTCCTAATACTTGATATAATGGATTCCCTACTTGATGGCATAACCAACTTCTGGGATTATTTTGGCAAGCACTTCTTGTTCTTATTGTGTCACTACTAAATATTAATTTTGCATTATTATTTGTTAATGTTACTGGTAATTCTTGTATACTTTCTATCATTTTATTTCTCCTTTCATAAAAAAATAAGGATAGAACTTGTCTATCCTTTATCGTTTTCCCGACATCGGGAAAGTGTTAGCAAGTTCTCGTAATCGAGCTAGTAGTAATCTACTTCATGCTTAAATAAATTGGTTTGTTCCGTTGCATCCACATCCATAGTTGTTAGGACAAGTAAAAATAGGCTGTCTACCATAAACTGGTGTACTTGGTACTGGACAATTGCTTAATCTGTTGTATAGTGCATCTACTTCGTTAGCAAATCCTTGTGATATAAATGCATTTTGTGCTGTTTGACTTGCTTTTAAATCTGCCATAGATAATTCTCTTTGTAAATCAGCAATTCTGTCATTTTTAGCTTCTACTTGTAATTTAACGTTGTCTAATTCTAATTGACATAACTTATCAAGAATAGCTTGCGTTCCTTGTGTTTGGCTAGTTATGATATCTCTTGTGTTATTAGCATCTGCGAATCGTGTTGCAGCAGCTTCACTAACTATTGCATTTTGTGTTTGACATGATGCTAACCTATTGTCTGCACTAGCAGTTGCAAGTTGTGTACTTAAACCATAAATTTGGTTCATGTTAGCCATTTGTCTATTATTTGCACCTATTTCTGCATTATAGAAACCATTGCTAACTGTACTATTCATATCTGCACAGCAATTGCATAATTGGTTAGATAACGAATAAATACCACTGTTTATAGTGTCTAGTTGGTTGCTTAAATGCAATGTATCAAATCCATTGTTAGTATTATTCATGATTTCCTTCTGTCCGTTAGACAACCATGCATAACCATTGTCAAAGCTATTGCCATTAAAGAAGCCACCATTTCCGTTATTACCCCAACCACCAAAGGCTAGTAATAATAAAAGAATAATCCATCCATCACCACCTAGAAAACCACTATTGCCAAATCCACCATTATTGCCATACATTACTGGATATGGATATGCAAATCCGTTGTTTCCATTTGTAGTTGCTAGTTCTACAGTTGGTTGTATTGAGTTGTTCATATTATCCTCCTTTCTATTATTTTTATATCTAGACTACTTTGTCTTGATACCAAATTTTTCTAATTGTTCATTAGATATACCAAATCCATTTGCATATTTTTTAAAATTATTAATTTGATCTGGACTATAATTACTAATCATGTTGCTTATTATTTCTTGAGGATTATTTTGATTTTTTTGAAAGTTTAGATACTGTTGAAATGCTTGAGGATTTTTCGCTTTCAGTTGGTTCTGTAGCAAATTCACTAACATTGAATTTGGATTCATTTTTATTCATTCCTTTCTTCAATTCTTCTATTTGAGCCTGTAAATATTCTATTTTTATGTCTTTATCATCTTTTGGTACTATTTCTGTTAATTCGTATGTTTTGATTTCTCCCTTTATGTTTTTTATCCATACCACACTCATATCTTTACTAAAGTATGGTGTATCTCCAATTACCATATCTCGTTGTACTTCTTCCATAGAACTTGCATACCTTATAACATCTCTTGTAGTTGGTGCTAATTGAAAGTTTTGTGTAAGTGATGTTGGTTGTTGTGGTTGCTGAGGTTGTTGCATTTGTTTTTTTAAATTTTCTAGTTGATTTATCTGGTCATTTATTCTGTCTAAACTTGCTTGTTGACTATACATATTTGATAAATAAGGATTGTTATACATATTTCCTCCTAATAAAAAAGGGAGAATGTAATTGGTGTTTTAAACTCAATTTTTCTCTCCTTCCAATTATAAGAATATTCTATTTTCTTTATTAAAAAATGCTAAAAAAGTGTAAAAAAAAAGAGATTAGTTTATTAAACTAATCATCTTTGATATTTCCATTTGTAAATAATTGTTATATAAATTTTTTATTTTCTTTGTCTCATATTTTATTGTTCTTTCACTAACACCTATTTCTAAACTCATTTTCACTATTGTATCCCTATTAAGCATCATATTTAATATTCTTTTTTGTTCATCTGTCAATTTAACCTTATCTACAAAATCATCATATATTGCTTTTATTCTTAATTTCTCTACCATTCGCCCTCCTCGTGTTGTTATAATACACAAAATCAGTAAAATGTAAGTGCAAAATAGGTGCAATAATTCGTAAAACTCGTAATTATTCGTAAATATTCGTAAAAACAATTAATATTGTCGTTCTAATAACGAATTGCATCTATTTATTAATTCTTTTTTTCTGTTTCTTATTGTTCCCTCTGTATATCCAACTTGTTTAGCTATATCACAATTATTATAACCTTTTCTCCATAACTCAAATATTTCTTTTTCTTTTTTTGCTTCATTAAAATACATGGTAGTTAAAATATAATTAAAAAGATGCTCATTTTCTATAAATTTCATACTTCCCCCATCGAGTTGGTTATTATAGCATATATTAAAAAAAAGTCAAAAAAAAGACTAGAATAATCTAGTCAATAACTTTTCTTAATGCTTTTAAAATAAGAAAAGATAGCACGGTCAGGTTATACGTAATCCCTGCATTTATACAGTGTTGTGCCAGTATAAATGTTTATGTGCATTCCTAGTGCCTTTATAAGCACTGTACTAATGATATTGTTTGTCGGGGAAGAGAGTTCCACGATTAAAGCCACTCTTATTTTGTTATTTAAACCCTAATAACCATCAAATCGTTTCTGTTTTGTATAGGTTATTCTACATATCATCAGTACACTACCTATAAAGTAGTGTTACGCACTGATAGCAAATTATATGTGAGAATAGTTACCGTAGACATATAATTTATCTATCAATTTTATAATAACATTAAATTAAATTTTTTGCAATAAAAAAAGAGTGCCTTATTTAGCACTCTGTAAATCATTAAATTCTTGTTCCAATAATTTCTCACAATATTTTTTTGTTTCGCTGTTGTATCCTTTTTCTATATATTCATCGCAAGAATCTATTTTATCTCTTTTTGGTATTCCATAAGACCATATCATAGTCCTTAATGTTGTTTTTTCTATCGCTGCCAACTTATTATTTATTGATGACAAGAAGGTATACCCTGCAATTATAATTCCAATAAATCCAACTACAATTGTAAGTAATTCTTTTGTCATTTTTAACTTTTCCAGTATTTCTTTCATTTTACCTCTTCTCTATTCTCGTTTAACATTGGTTTTATTAATTCTTTTACTTCATTTAATGTTTTTATATGATTACCATCTATTCCATAATAAATAGTTTCTAATGTTTCTAATCTCATTTCATTTAATTCTTTTACTTGTTGTTGATGTTTTACCATATAATCAATGTTATATTTTCTGTCACACCATTCTAAATTGTCGACTTTATTATTAGTAGGATCACTATCTTTGTGATTTACTTCCTTATAATTATTTGGATTAGGAATAAATGCTTCTGCTACTAGTTGATGAACATACTTTATTTTTCTTTTACCATTTTTAGATAAATGCAATTTTAAATAGCCTCTATCTTCAATAAATTTCAAATTTTTTTGAATGTTAATATATTCTTTTTCTTTTGTTTTGAAATTATATTGATATCTTCCAATACTTATTACATTTCCTAAATTACTAACTTTATATAATTCTTCAAAATCTTTTACAGGTTTCCATATTTCTTGCATCTTAAACACTCCTCTTTAGTAAAATATCCATATTTATTATACTGTATTTCTAACAAAAAAGGTTGATATTTTTTTTTGTTACTATGAACTTTATTATGGCAATTCTTACATAGTCTAATAAGATTTTTTTTTATTGTTAGTCCACCCTGACTTCGATAATAAATGTGATGTATTTCTAACCAATTTGTGCTTCCACATAGCATACAATATGGTTCTTCTTCTGCTATTGTATTATATATTTCTTTTTCTTTATTTGATTTGTATTGCATCTATTACCTTACCGTATATTCCTGCATATCCATTGTCGGTGTCATCTACTTTATTTACCCATGGCAACCATGATCCACCTTTTAAATGAACTCTATATGTGACATTATAAATTTGAATTCCATCAATGTCTTTGCCATAAATGCCTGCATAGCCATTATATGTATTATCTGCTTTGTTTACCCATGGCAACCACGAACCGTTTTTCAAGTGTGCTCGATATTTATAACCACCATATATTCTTATGCCACCCATTGCGTTTCCAATATTACCTGCATATTCATTTGTTCCTGATTTAACTTTAGGCAACCACATTTTTAATTTGTTATCATAAGATTGGTAAACAATAGAAGTATCTTTAACTGCAGGATTTATTAAGCAACCTAAATACTTATAAGAACTTCCTAATCCCCAATTTCCATTTCCTTTATTACGTGTATAATTTGCAAATGCAAAATTTCCATATCCACTTTCACTTGTGTATACTTGACTATTGCTATTTTTCATTTCTACAAATGCAACATGTCCTGCAGCTGAACCTTTACCTTCCCATACCATTATTCCACCTGCTGTTGGTATTGTAGAAACCTTTAATCCAAGTGTTTTACCTCTGGTTATAAAATCTTCTGCATTACAATTTAATTGCCAATATTTCATGCCTTTATAACCACTTAATTCGCTATATACTTCATTAAATCTTCCACATGCCCATCCTACGCAATTGCATAGAACATTTAATCCTGATATAGTTGGTTTCCCTTGTATACAGTGACTGTATCCACCTTTTGAAGTTGTATTATAATATTTATTGCCTTTATTCGGCAAACTGGTCCTTACTGCAAACATTTTCCACACCTCCGTCAACATTTAATGATTCTATAGTTTCTTGATTAAATTTATTCTGTATTTCTTCCATGTTTCCTCCTATTAACTTCCTTCATATTACATCCTTTTTTTATTTTTCTTCTAATTCAAACAATTTCCCTGTTACTAAATATGTTGAAATAATACCTGTTACACCAATTATTGTCTTAGAAATAGATTCTAATTGCCATCCCCATATTGGTGATAAAACTAAGATTAATGCATTAATCATATTTAAAGCATTTACTATATATTTTGAAATTGTTTTAATTTTATTTTTCATACTATCCTCCTATTTATTGTAATTGTACCTTTGCCCACGTTGACCATCCACCATTGTTTATATTGCTTCTTATAAACATATTACCCGACGTTGACAATGCTATTTGAAATACCCATCTATACACATTTATATTTGATTCATTAGACATAGTTAATACTAAACCATATTGATCTGTTCCAATTTGTCTATAAGGACTATTTAAAGTATCAGGATTATATCCATATTGTCCTATAACTAAAGCATTATTTAAGTCATTGTTACCAGGCAATGGTGCTGATACAATATTTGCAAATAAACTATTAGTTGGTATATCTATATTTTGATATTCAGCCCAATCTGTTTTTGTATCTCCAATTTCTACTTGTATGTCAGTAAATTGTGCTCCTGTTCCATCTAATGAAGTAAATGCACAAATAATATTATCGGAATTACATGTATATGTGCATGATACATAAGTATCTATTTGTGTTGTTATTGCACTTATTCCTGTTAATACATTATTTTCATATATAAATATTCCTGCTCTTTGACTTTCTCCGAATGAAACTACTTTAGCACTAAACGTGATTGTTTTCCCATTTAGATTTGTAAATTTTTGCCCGACTGCATGTTCTAGGTTTCCATCAACATTATTTGTTAGTACATTTCCTGATACTGTATTTAAACCTGGCTCTGTTGCCCCTGTATTACCTCTTACATTAACATTACCATTAATATTAAATAAATTCTTTGTTGTTACTGTATCTACTTTAATATTTCCCATCGGTTCTGTTCCATTAAATACATTCTCTACATTTGTTTGCATTGCATTCAAATTAGTTGCATTTACTGGTGTACTTGTACTTGGCAAGTTTTGAAAATTAATTTTTTGCATTATATCCTCCCTTCATCTTCTCTTGATTCAACATAAGCATAGTTTCTCTCACTATGTCCTATCAAGATATTCCATAAGAATTGATACCATTTTAAGTCGGTTCGTTTTATTTTTTTACATTTTCCCATAACTACCTCTCTTTCTTCAATTCTTCTATTTCTTTTCTTAATTCTTGAACTTCTTTTTTTAATAACTGTATTTGCCATGTATTTAACGCTATTATTTCTTGTTTATCTAGCAGTAAATACTCGTTATCTTCATATACTAAATCTAAGTCAAGTTCATTTTCTTCTTGTGATTTCTGAACTTCTTGTGCGATAAATCCTATATGTGTTTTATTGTTGATAATGTTATTCCAATTAAATGATATAGGCTTTAAGTCATCATAAAACTTATTAAATTTATTATCTAAACTTTTTATATTCTTTTTTAATCTATTATCAGAATAAGCAGTTCCTGCACGTCCTACACCTAACCATGAAGCACTAACATATTGACCATCTGCTTTATATCCTAAATAATCAGGATATAATTGAACGTTGCTTGAATATATACCTGTACTATTTAATGTCCAATTGCCTATTTTTCCACTTTTGGCAGTTAAATATCCACCTGTAGAAACACTAAATGTTCCACTACCATTGTTAATTGCACGTGCTGTAAGTGTTCCACTTGTTATCTTACTTGCATTAATATTTTGTGCAGAAAAATTGCTCGTTGTTATAATTGAACTTGATACTTGGCTTGCAGTTATACTTCCTGTTGTTATCTTATTTCCATTTATTGTGGTTGAGCTGTCGTTATTAATAGCAGTTATTACACCATTAATGTTTACTTTACTTGCATCTATTGTTGCACTTTCCTGTGTTAAATTTATTTTTGATATAACTTCATCATTTCCAACTTTATTTGCAACTTGTATATTAATTTCATTTGCTTTCTGTGTTATGGTACTATTTAAATTATTATAATTTTCTTCGGCATTATCTTTTGTTTCATATGTTTGTGCAACTTGACTTGTTATACTATCTGCAGTTTGTTGAATTGTTGAATTTGTAGTTTGTAATGCTTCTTTTGTTGCATAAGTAGTTGCAACTTCTGTTGTTATATCTGTGGCTGTTTGTGTGATACGTGAATCAACTGTATTTAATTCATTTTTAGTAGCATATCCACCTGATACTTCTGTTCTTATTTGACTTGCTGTTTGTGATAGTTCACTTCGTGTAGCAAATTGACTTGTATATATATTACTAGCCATACATCTTACCATTAAATATGCACTTAAGTATCCTGGTAATGTTATCGTATAATTTCCAGTTGTTAGGTAGAAATCAAGTGGTGATGGGAATGGTCTAGTTTCTATTTCTTCTTGTTGTTTTAATACTACTGAACCATCTGCAGCATATTCACATTTCTTTGTTATCTGTATTATTTCACTATCATAATCCCAATAAAATTCATCATAATTTGTACTATCATAATAAAGCAAATCATCAAATAACTCATAATCAAATATTTCTCCTGTTGTTGTATTTGTAAACCTTAATGTTCTTACTGGCATATATAAAGTATCACTAGGATATAAATTAATTCTAGGATATAAATAACTTATATTTTCTGTACTCATCGGATGTATCTTTATCATTATTGGTTGTGATTCATTTACATTTAATAATTGAACTTCTGCATATTCGCTTTCTGCTGCAGTTGTTATATCTGCTATATCTTGTATTTTAGAATTTAACTCTCCTACGTTTTGTGTCAATGTTGATATTTGACCTGTATTATTTGTTACTTGTAATGTTAAACTATCGTAACCTTCTATTACACTAGTTCTTAATGTTCCTGTTGTTATATAATCAGCAACAATTGCACCGTCCATTGTCATAGCAAGTCCATATGGTCCATTTATACCTGTACTTGAATAACCAAGTCCGTTTATATTCCATCTCCAAACTCTAACTGCTTGATTAGGATCTTCGCTATCCATTATGTATAATTCATTGTTTGTCTTATATACATATCCACCCATAGCACTTGTTATTAATTGTGTTGCACTATTTTGTGCCTCGGCTAATATTGAGGCAGGATTAATATTTTCAAGTTCTATTTCGTATTTATTCATTTGTGTAGCAACATTAGGTTGAAATGTACCTATTTCAAACGATTCTACTCTGTTTGTTAATGGATTATAGGTTGTCTTAATAACACGTGTTGTGTAATTTAAACCAAATATTTCAGCATGTATTGTATCGCCTAATTCTACTCTTTCTAAATAAGAATATTGTTTATATTCTTCTGTTTGACTTAATTCTAGCCAATCTATTTTAATATTTATTCTAGGCAAATTTACCCCATTTTCATATAATAATCTTACTTGTTCCCTTAATGCTTCGTATGCATCTTCTATGTTATGATATGCATTTTCATCTTCTGGATCATATACAATATCACTAAACTCAAATATTCCAATCTTAGGATATGGATAATCATCAATGTTATCTGCATCTATATATTTTTCAGGTAATAACAAGCCATCAAATCCCATTGGCATTATTCTTGTGTATATTTCTGTTGCATCAGTTGTTATATTTATTCCTGTTATATTCTTTCCATATAACAACTTTTCTCCTCTATCTGCACCTATTCTTGAATTTAAAGCAATATTAAAGTTATTTCTTTTTAATTCTATTTCAAATAAATTTACCATTGAATTAGGTTGCTCGCCTAATATTACTTCAACAAGATTTTTTCTTACATATCTTGCAGTTTTTTGCACTGATACATCTGATGTTACATTAAATGGAAGTTGGTAATTTGCTCTTTGCAATATCCAGTCTAAGAAAGGTTTAGGACTTAATTGATATGGATATATGTTTTCTGCGAAGTCATCGAATAACAAATAAAAAAGATGGCTACAATTTATAGTCATCTTGTCATATGTTTTTGTTATTTTTTTTATTATAAAACATTGCATTGTTCCATCAGACACTTTACATTTAACTATTCTTCCTTCGAGCAATTCATTTGCCATTATTCCTAATGTTGGATATTCAAATATTAATGAATATTCCCCATTTAATTCATCTATTACTTTGGCATTTATAACATCATTAATATAGCCTAAACCGTTTCTTGTAAAATTAGTTGTTCCCTCTTCATATAATATCATAACAACCTCCTATATAAATGATTTTTTATATTGAATTGTTAAATCTGTTACTGTTCCTGTAACTGTTAAAGCATTGCTTCCATTAATTACTTTTGGAAAGTCACCACTCATTAAACTTGATGCATTTATTCCATTTTTTGTAATTATTTTTGCCTCTGAATCTAAAATATATGTTCCATCAGCATCATATATTGTAAATTGTATACCATTCAATCCAATTGTTATATTTCCTGTTCCTGTAACTGTAATTATAGGATAAGCATCTGTATATGTATCGCTACTAAATGAGCCTGTTGTTGTCATGCTTACTGTTGTTGGTGTTACTGCTCTTCCTATTGGTTGTAACATAAATTGTACTGGAAATTTTCTAAATCTTACCACTTTTTCAAATGGTATTGTATTAGATATATAACCTACATATTCTTTTTCACTATCAATTTGTAAAGTTCCATAGCCATCAAGCCATTTAGTAATATCTTCTCTATTTGCGTTTCTATAATGGCATTTTAAGGTGAATGGAATAGCATCGTACGTTTTATTGTCTATTGCTAGAAATCCATTCTTACCAGGTATTGTGTATTGTGTGAAGCTTCTCTTAGGTTTTGGTATAATTGGTGTTTCTTCTATAATTATTCCTTTTGAATTAAAACTAACACCATTCCATTTATAATTTTCATTCATTTTATACACCACCTTTTGCTAATGCACTATTTTTTCTATAAAATTCTAGTTCTTCTGCAAGTTGTTGTATATCTGTTTCTCGATTATTGTAAAATTTATCTATTGTAATAAATAAAGGATTTGTATTAGCAGTTGGATTTATTGTAGGATTTACTGATGTCTCTACACCTGTTGCTAATCCTCTCATTGCATTTTCTACTTTTGGTATTGTATCTTCTATACCTTCAACATATCCCTCACCTAACATTTGTCCTTGCCATCTTGTTTTCTTTGATGGACTTGATATACCAAATATAGATTTTAAGCCATCTAATATCATTTCTCCAAATCCTTTAAGTTTATCTTTTATCCAGCCACCAACAGATTTAATTCCTTCCCATAATCCTTTTACTAAATCTATACCAATATTAAATACACCTTTTAATCCCTCAGCAAGTGATTTTATTGTATTTGAAGCAAGTTTTCCTGTATTTACCACTACATCAGGAATGCTTTTTATTATTCCTTTACCAAATTCAATTGCAAGTTTCATTCCAAGTTCTAAAATTTCAGGGAGGCTATTTATTATTGTGTTTATAATTTCATATATACATTCATATACTGCTGGAATTAGTACATCAATGTTATTAACAATACCTTTTGCTAATGCCAATACTATTTGTAAAGCAATTTTTATAATCTTAGGCAAATTATTTGTTATAAATAATATTATTGATTCTATTAGTTTATCTATTGTTTTTTGCAATTCTGCAGTATCTTGTGAAAGTAAATTTAAAATATTGTCTATCATCATTGTAATTGAATCTAACAATTGAGGCACTAAATCTAAAAGCATTGTGCCGATTTCTGGAAGTAAATCGCCCATTAATTCTGCAATTCCTTTTAATATTTCAGGTGCTAATTGTTTTAACACAACACTTACATTTTTAACTACTGTTGTTATTGTACTTGCTAATTGTTTTGCATTGCCAGTTCCATTTATAAAGTTATCCCATGCAGCTTTCATTTGTCCTACACTACCACTTATAGTACTTGACATTTGTTGGCTTGCTGTTCCTGCTACACCTGTCATTTTAGTATAATCAACTAATGCCTTTTGTAAATCTGCATAGTTATTCATTTGATAATGTGTAGCATGTCCTTGTGCCTTATTCCATTTGTTTACTTTTTGAATAACTTCTTCCATACCTTCTTTTGAGCCTTTAATACCAAGGCGAAGGTTATCAATCATTGTGAAGTTACCTCTCATTACTGCTGCAAAAGCATTTTGTACTGCATCTTGACTTGCACCTGTTGCTGCAACTATGTCTGCTTGTGCTATTAAAATATCGTTAGCAAGTTGTGCTGCCTTTTCACTATTATTTTTTAAAGCACCTTTTAATCCCACTGCATAAGTATTAACTTGGTCATAATAATCTTTTGCACTAATTCCAATTTTTTCATAAGCAACAGAAGCATTTTTTTGCACAGTTTTAAATGAATTTCCAAATAATCTTTCACTACCTTTTTGTGCTTTTTCAAGTTCTGCATAAGATTTAACACCTGCACCTACAACTGCAGTTAATGCACCACTTACTGCAGCAGTTATTTGCAACAATTTTTTTGATACATCTAAGGCAACATCTCCAACTTTTTTTAATCCGTCTTTTAACCCTGACAAATCAATTTTACTATAATTTTTAAATTCTTCATTCATTGATTTTAATGCACTTTCACTTTTTGCAATTTCTAAAGACAACTGATTATAGCTTGCTTTTTGTTCATCTGTCAATTTGTTGTAAGAACCCATTTGTTTTTGTGCTTCTTTTAATGTTTCTAGTCTATCTTTTGATGCCTGTATATTTCTTGCTAATACTTCGTGTTTTTGTGCAAGCAATTCTGTATTTTTAGGATCTAATTTCAAAGCTTGATTTAATGCTTTTAAATCACCATTTAAGGAATAAACTTGCTTGTCAACACCTTTTAATGCATCTTGTAACTTTGTGGTATTACCTCCAATTTCTATGGTAATACCTTTAATTTTAGAACTAGCCATTATATCACTTCCTTTTCTTCTTATGGATACTAAAAAAACTACCCTTACGAGTAGTCTTTTTACTACTCATAAGAGTAGTATTTATTATATAGATATACTTGTTTCGTATACAGTTTCAAAGAAAGAATTATATACATTTGCATTGTCATCTGTTTTTTCAAGAACTGCTCTTACAAGTTTATCACTTGCTCTTGGTGCTGCAGTTATATCAACCGTTTCTGTTTGTGGTTCTTTAGTAGATTCAATTGTAGAACTGCTATTTGATGGTCTATTTGCCATTACATTATAATACCAAAATCTTCTATTTGCTCTATCTCCATCAATTTGAAAACCTAAAGCAAAGCCTTTTGTTCCTCTTGTTGCATCTTCAATTAATGCACCATTACTGTCTACAACTTCATTTAGTATTTGTGTTCTAAATTCTTCTGTAAATAAAGCCATTTCTAATGAACCTGTATATCCTTGATTTGCTGATTCATTAAAGTATTTAATGTTATCTGCATAGAAGTCTGTTTCATCACCTGCTCTATCAAGTGATAAACTTACTGCACCTGGAATAGCAAAAATAGTTCCATAAGTATATCCACTTGCTGATTCAGCAGTTATTGGTGCTATATGAACTTCACTTAATCCAAATTTTACTTTATTCATATTTACCTCCTATATTTCATAAAAATTATGATATATTTTTTCATCGTCATCCCATAATTCATCTCCCACATCATACGGGATGTTGTTTGTAATTAATAATTCCTCTAGTCTTTGTTGTAACTCAATTTCTTTCTTTTCAGTTATTAGTTCGATTTCAAATTCATATGGTCTATAATACGTTACCCCATCGGCTTTAAAAGTGTCAGTATTTGTTTCTCTATAGACAACAAATGGTATAGATATTTCTTTATCTGACACAAAATGATCATATGCTACTGGTATATTTAATGTTTTTAATAAATCATAAATTCTTTTATGCATGTTATCCTCCATTTTTGATTATTCTTTCTACATCTTTTTCATATTGTTTGATACACTTTTGTTCTACTGGTGATATATGCACAAATGCTCTTGTTCTACCACCATTCCTTGTTACATGTCCTTTTTCAAGCAAATGTGTTAATTGATATTGTGTATTATAAATAGTACTACTTACATAACCTCTACCTTTTTGTGTTCTTGTTTTCCAACCTTTATTATATTTACCTGTTCTTACATGATAAGTATTTGTAGTATTTTTTAACTCATTTGCACCATCTTTAGCAATTCTTTCAGCAGAACGTGTTATTTCTTCCTGTATATCTTCACTATATTCATTAAGTATGTCTTTAATATCTATAATAGAATTAGCCATTAATTCCCATCTTTCTAGCACATACCAATACAATATCAAATTTGTTCTTAGGATCTATTGTCCTTATAACTGAATATCTTTTATTATTCCAATTGAGTTCTTGTTGTCCATCATAATCAAGTCTTTTCATAACAAACTCTATACTAGGTGTTAAGCCTGTTTCTACTGCACTATAGTATTCATTTGTTCTGACACTTTGTTTTTTTGCATATCGTTTAGTTAATGTAAAAGAAGAGGTCTTGACATTTCCTATCTCATCCTCTTCTAATACTTTGCTAACCAAATATATTATCTCGGTGTATTCCATATTATGCCTCTATATATTCTTTTATATGCCTTAGTGTATCTAATTGATATGAATAAGAATTTTCATACATTTCCTTATTTACTACATCAAGATGACTTAAAGCATACGTTATTATTGCAGTTTCAACTAAACTATCAGGATTATCAACTAAAGCACTGACTATGCCTATTCTTTTTAAATCTTGTTTTCCTGCATCTATCCACATTTGAATTGTTGAATCAAATTCATCATGAGTAATGCCTTGTATTTTCTTTAATTTTTGTAATATTGTATCTTGCATAGTCTACCTCCTATTTTATATATTAAGCACTTACACTTGGTTTTGCAATTAATGTAAATGCTTTATCTGCTACTGCATTCATACCAACATATCTACGACCTAAAATACGAACTAAGTCATATTCCATAACTGTCTTGTCATCGTATTTCATTTCAGTTCCTTCGCCATTAGGAAAGTTAAGTAATGCACCTTGATTAAAATCTCCAACAATTGCATATACTCCATTAGCACTTGCTGTTGAATATGCAGGTAATGAGTTATTGAATACAACTTTTAATCCCTCAAATGGATCAATTGCATAATTACCATTGTATTGTGCTTCTTTGAATGCTGCATATGTTAATTTATTCATAACAATAATTGGATTTGTAGCTTCATCACTTAGATTAGCAATTGCTTCTGCAATTACACCTAAACCTGGAGCTTTACTAATCTTGTTAGCTGATACTGTATCATATACACCTGTGCTTTCATTTGCACTTAATGTTTGAGGTAATGCTTTAATAATAGATACTAATTCATCAGCACATTTTTTTGCAATTCTATAAGTAATTTCATCATAAATATAACGTAAGAAATCTTCTCCTCTCATATCTAATACTTCATCACTTATTGAAATCCATTTCTTAATAGATTTTGCTGGTAATTCTACAACACCTAATACTAATGATTCTTCACTTACTGCACCATTTCCTTCAGTATGTATTACTGCACCATCAGCACTTACTTCAAATTGAACTTTTAGATTTCCTTTAACTGAAACTGTCTTAACATATTGGATTAGTTCTTCCCTTTCCCAAGCAGTTTTAACAATATCATATACCATATCTGGTACTTCAACTGTTGCACTATTTCCTGTTGCATATCCTCCTGTAGTTATCAATGCTCTTAACTCTTTATCATCATTTGTTTTGATGTATTCAGCAAATGCATCGATATATTCTTTTGAATTTCTTAATTCTTTGTTGTTTTCCATTTTTTTCTCCTCCTTAACAACTTCTTTTACAGCAAAACTTTTTTGTTCCATTTCTTTTGCTGCTTTTTCATTTTTTTCATGCTCTGTAATTTTTCTTAATTCTTCATTTAATGTTTCTACTTCTTGATTAAGTTCTTCAACTTTCTTTACATCTTCAGTAGCCTCAACTTCAGATTTAATTTCTAATTTACGAGCTTCAATTTGTTCTTTAGTCATGTTGACCTCCTTTTATTTGCTATTTAAGGCATAACTGCCATTTCTCCTCTCCAGGATATTTAAAACGACCTGTTAGTCTCCACTAACAAAAAAAGAGTTCTCCAACTCCTTTTTATAATCGTATTAACCTAATTTTTTTAACAATTCTGCTTTTGCTTGTGCTAATGCATCTTGTCTTTCTTTTTCTTGTCTTTCTTTTTCTTCTTTAATTTTTTCTTCGTGTTCTTTTCTTAATTCTTTTCTTCTTTTAGCAAAATCATCGCATTTATTATCTCTTGCTACACTTACATCAGTTGCATTATAAAATGGTTGGTCTACTACTGATACATCAAATACCTTACCTATTTTAGTTATTGTTCTTGTATCAGTATCATAATCGTATGTATCTTCGTCAACTGTAAATGCAAATGATTGCTTATCTATTAATCCACTTTTTATGGCGTTAAAAATATTTCTATGCTCTGATATATCATCTTGTAATCTAGCATCCATTAATAAACCCGTTTCATCAATTGTTAAATCAAGTGATTTATTTCTAGTTCTAGCAAGCACCATAAAATTATCATTATGATTATAACGTAATACTACATCGCTCATATCAGCATCATCAAATGCACCTCTAGCAATTTGCTCTGTATACCAATATGTTTCAGGACTATCATATACTGCTGCATATCCTTTAATTTCCATTTTGCCATCTTCGGTATCTTCTGCTCTAAATTGTATGTCTAGTTTTCTAATTTCCTTCTCCTTCATTTTCTCCTCCTATATTTTCATTCATTTCATGATTTTGGTCTATCATAAATACATCACCATTTTCTATTGGTGCAAGGTTAAATACCTCTCTTTGTTCATTTATTGTAAGTATGTTATTTGCATATCTTATCAATTCAATTTTAGTTTTATTGCTTGCATATTGTAGTCTATTGCTTTCAAATATTATTTCATTACCATTAAATCTTTCGTATGGTGTAAATAATTTATTTGTAAACTCTAAACTCATTTGTAAGCCTATTGGTTCTAATATGCTTTCATAAAATGCATTCCATTCATCTTCACTATACTTTGACTGTAGTATATTTTCATTTAGACCAAAATAACTTAATACTTTATTATCTATTTCTTTTATTTGCCCATCACTTGCTGTTGCTGGTTCTATTTTAACTGGTGTAAATTCAGTTGTTGCATCAAGCCCACCAATTCCACTTTTATCTCCACGTTTTATAAAATCTTCTACAAATTGATCTCTCATTTTCTTAACATCTTCAGGTTTTAATAATGCTTTTGTAGACTTTAACACACCTTTAATTGCTGATGTTGTTTTTATTGCATTTATTATACCTTCATCAAGAATATGTTTCATAGAAAGTGTTTTTATTATTGGCTTTGAACTTCCACCACTTAATCCATTAGTTCCAACAAATCTCGTTAGATGTATGCATTCATCAAATGGAACATATTTGCTTTTCATTCTGCCAAACTTAAACCTTAAAAATAATTTTTCTTCTTCTCCAACTTTGTATTCAAACAATTTGCCTTCATCATAAATTAACGGATATAAAGCCTGTACTTTTAAATCTTTATCTTTCTTAACATAAATAAAAACGTCATTATACATTTCCAATGTCGCTATTATTTGATAATAGAATTGAAAAGCATTTTGAAATTCGTTTGGTTGTTTAGCAATTAACCTATATGTTCTTCCTTTAAGATTTTTCATACCATCTGCATTATCTCTTATATGTTTTGGATGCATTTTAGCGCCATTTCTAGCAATTGCATCTACACAAGCCAATACATCAGGATCAGTTTCTAAATCGCCATGATACGGTGTAAATACTGCCTTATTATCATCAAGTAATCTTAACTCTTCATATTGTCTTTCACTTTCTTCCTTTTCTTTTCCAAACAACCTTTTAAACATACTCCTTAATTCCATTTCATACCTCCTCATTTATATAATTCAAATATTCCTGTTGTTTTTTAACAAAAATAACATAAGCATCCATAAGTGAGGCAACCCCATCTATTCTTTGCCTTGATTTTTCTTTCGACAACATAATATTATCGTTATCATCTTTCTTAACTGATGCATTAGATAAATTCCATTTTAATATTGGATTATTGTTGTAATTTATTTTTTTATCCTTTAAATCGCCTTGCATTTGTTTAAGCGGTGCTGATTCTGTTTTAAATCCTTGCCTTACCTCTACCATGTCAAATCCATTTTCTTTCATTTCATCACACCAAAATTGTGCATTCCAACTATCATATCCTACCCACAGTGGTCTTAAATCATTATTTTGCACTTCTTCTAAAAACCATTGTGTTACATCGTGATAGTCTATCTTTGAATCACCACTTAGCCTTAGCCAACCATTTTTTAACCATTTATCATACGGAATTTTATCATCTATTACTTTCTTTTCTAATGAATTTGTTGGAATCCAATACATTTGCTTAACTCGTATCTTTCCTTTGACTACACCAAGCAAAGTTGCACAGGTCAAGTCAGTTGTACTAGATAAGTCTGCACCACCTATACAGTAAGAATCTTTCCACTCACTATATATTTCTTCATTGTTTAAATCTTCAAACGATAGCCATGCATTTATACTGTTTTGTCTGATATTAAAATCTTTACATAATAAATTAACAAGTTCTATCGGACTTGCCTTTGCACGTTCTACTTTTTCTCTTAAATCACGTAAAGATTTAATAACACCTAATGCTGGATTTGCTTTATACCAAGCCTCTTCATTTACCCACTCTTTTTCATCATCTAATTCGTATATTATAGGCAATAAACTTTCATCTTGTATTGTGCCATCTATTACCTGACTTGCATATTCATATTCTATGTCAAATACGTTTTGTCTTACTGTTCCCATTGTACTTGTTTCAAGTAACATCGGTTGTGTTCTTGCACTCATTGAATCGTACATAACATCTAGTAAGTTTTTATCTTTCCATGCATGTACTTCATCTGCTATTACTAAATGTGCATTTAAACCATCTAACGAGTTAGAATCACTTGCTAAAGCTCTAAATACACTATCAGTTGCATCATAATATATTCCACCAATTAAACATCGTATTATTTTTGCCAAAATTGGACTTTTCTTTATCATTCTTTTAGTTTCTTCCCAAACTATCTTACTTTGATCTCTTTGTGTAGCAACTGAATATATTTCTGCACCACCTTCATAATCAGCAGTTAGCATATATGTTGCTATAGCACTATCTAATACAGATTTACCATTTTTTCTTGCTACAAAAAATATACCTTTTCTATATTTTCTGTAACCTGTATTTTTATCTACAAATCCAAATAAGGCTTGTAAAAATGCTTTTTGAAATAACTCTAACCTTAATGGTTTCCCATTCCATTGTCCTTTACTTTGTTTGCAATACTTTTCAATAAAGTGTATACACCTTAATGATTTCTTTTCATCAAAAATATATGTGTGTGTTTCTGTTTCTCCTATTGTTTTATTAAAAAAAGAAACTTCTTTTTCAATAGAAATTTCTTTTACTAATTTTTCATATTCTTTTTTTATTTTTTTGCATACTTTGTTTGGATTCTTTTCTATCCATTTATAATACTCTTCAATGTATGTCATAAACTATCAGGATCAAACTCGCCACCATTATCTCCTTCATTATTAGGCAACAAGTCCACACATTGTCTTATTAATTGTGAATAATTCTTTATCATAGCATTATAGCCTGCAATTATCGGATTACTTCGCTTATAACTGTTATATTCAGCAACTAAACTACTTTCTTTTATATCTTTTCGCATTTTTTCTAATGTTTCTTTTTGAAAAACGATTTCTTCAAGCAAAGCCAAGCCTAATATGCCTTTTTCATTCTCCATATCAACAAATGTATCTCTAAGTTTCTTCAAATCCACTGAATTTACTTTAATTTTGCTCATATTGCCTCACTTTCTGCCAAAAAACTACGATTTTCTCACAAATTTGCACATTTTTTGTGTG